>NZ_CAWQTY010000189.1:0-122203 GCF_963897815.1 Xenorhabdus sp. Sc-CR9 | reverse complement strand
TAGAGATCAGGATATTATCGCCGTTGTTTTTATCGATGCCGCGTAACCAAACACGGGCAGCCCCCCCCGGTGCCAAACCAATGAATATCGTATTTCGGTAATCAGGTGGCTGTTTTTCATAACCCGGATAGAAAGCAGGCTCACGCATCAGTTGCCGAACCTCAGGTGTGAAGTTAAACAGGGTCTGAAAGGATTTTTTATCAATCACAGAATCCCAACAAACCATCAGCCGTTTGGGAAGTGCTTCACCATGGTTTCTGATGCCCTTCCCACTCACCCCCAATTTTTTACTCCATGTCGTTACGCTACGATAACTTGAATTGGCATCATCTGGCATAAATTTTTGAACAATATAATTATCCTCATCCTGAAACTGGACAAAGCTGATACTGATGGGAAAATATTCTGGTGTATAAAATTTAAACCACCATTTATCATAAGGCAGCGGCTCACTTTTACGCACAATGGGTTTGTAGGTCACCACCCGTTTCCCGGGCGGATAAGACTGACAGGCCGCTAAGCTCCATACCAATCCAAAACCCAGCAGTGATATTAAAATTTTTCTTTTCATTATGAGATTTCCTTACGGGTGATATCAAAAACAGCCCGGTGCCATTTTTCACAAGGACGATTGACAAAACTGAATAATTCGACAGCGTAAACACCGCCCTGAATTTTCTCCTTTTTGAGTTTAACGGTATTCCAGTGAGAGGAGCGGTGAACGTATTTGGCCTGAATAAAGGCAAGTTCTTCTTCCGTAAAAGGGACTGGTTGTTGACCTTGCCGAATGGCACGACCCTGCGCAATGGCTTTGTCTGCCAATGGCTGGAGTTTCGGCGTAAGCTGGTAGTACTTAACACTTTCTTTTGGTTTATCAAAGATCATACCCGCCTCTTGAGCGGCATCCTGCATTACCTGCATCACGACTTTTGACCAGTCATTGGTTATCTTACGGGAAAGTACCGCTGCCGCTGAAACCTGCTTTTTAAACATCTCTTTCTCATTGCGGGGATGAAAATGGGGATTTTGCCAGACTTCAACCCTGACATGATTGCCAATCAGCAAGGGCGCAATGGTCGGGTACATTTTGAGTTGCCCAAGCTCTTCCTGTACTTTTTTATAAACTGAGGTGGCGTTATCGGGAATACTTTCATCCACCGTGGCGATCCGCGGTCGGGTGATAAACAGATCCTCCGTTGCTTCTGGGTTATACCCGCCACCAATATCAGAATGCGCACCCGGGAATATGAGTTCCGGATAATCCGGTTTAACGCTATTTAAAGAAAAGTTATAACGGCACTCATTCATGGCCGTAATGTGGAAAATATGCTCTGCAATGCCCGCGGGTAAGCGGATATCAATATCACCCGTATCGGCATTGTGGGGATTGAGTCCGTTACCAAGTGTCCCAATGGCAGCTACAGTATCAAAGATGCCCAAAAAACGGGTTGTTCCCGTCGGGTAACGGGTGTTATCCAGATAGCGTTGCTGTTCAGTAAAACATGCTGACAGCGCCTGCGATAAGGCAGGGTCTTTGTGATAGATACGGTTAGCAAAATGACGTGCCGCCGCCGCACCCCGGCTAAAACCGATGATATCGAATTGCAGGGATTTAACACAGTGCTTTGTCCCTTTCAAAAAGTTCGAAATTTCGGCTTTTATTTCCTGGATAGCCATATCGGTCTTTGCTGCCACGCCGGTTTCACCGACCCCCAGCCCATAACCGATGATATTGTCCGATGTGCCTGCCTGAGTGCCGATACCCTCGATATAGACCTTGAGTTGATGGTTGTTTTCACTAAATTGCTCTTCCTTGTATATTTGATGTAAAAAATGCACATTGGTGTAGTAACCATCATAACTGATCCGCGAAGTATCACCGCGTTTACCAAATTGGTCAAATGAACAAGTAAAATCGTTAACCTGTTTTTGTGTTAAGCCAATCTGTTCGGGAGAACATGCAAGGCGTTCATCAATATTGTCAGTATTATTCCCCGTCCCATCAAAAAAGACGCCAATAGTCAAATTAATACCACTTTCAATCACCTGAATTTCCAACACATGCCTTCGTTTAAGTTGAGATGTGCTGAAACCTTTTAATGTCGAATTTTTAAAGTGTTCAGATGATTTCAATTCATCTTCTTGCCAGCCTTTAATCTTCGGGTATGCATCACTGAGCATACCCAATGTAATATATTGGTATTCATGCCCGTCCAATATAGCTGTTGGCTTTACAGGGGAATTGGCTTCTCCAGTTTGCTGACGTGGTGCTCGTTTAACTATTTCATCGGCAAGAGGTTGTGCTGTAACAGATAGCGTCACTGGCATAGGTGGAAGATCTGCTTCACGTAATAAACCATTCCCATCCGTGGTACCTGTTCGCACAATGCTTTTGTTCCCCCGGCTTTTCAGCTTATAAGATATACCTGTTAATGGTTTACCTTGTTCATCTACAAGCTGAAATTCAATCCAGTGTTTCAGTATCTTTTGACAATCAATACAATCCGTCGGTTCTAACTGACTCATTTTTCTTCCTTAATTGATTTCAGTAATAAAACGTTCAACACTGAGCTTATTCAGGTTCTGTTTTTCATCTCTCGCCTGCTTAAGCCATACCACAAGGCTATGCTGCAATTGTCCTTCCGGTTCATCCAGTTTCAGTGCCAATTCGGAATTTTCCTCCCAAAGCTGGCAACTTAAGGAGTAGGCCAGATTCTTGAGGGCGGTATCGGTTGAGTAACGGGCTTCAATCAGGTGATCGCCCAGCACAAATAAATTCGTGTTTAATTCCTGAGCGCAATTTTCGGGTCGGTAATAGCAAACTGGCTCAGGCGTATCGATCATCAATTCATTAACTGGCGTTAACAGTTCACGCCAGTCACCCGGTTGCAGGGCGGGCAGCAAGGGCGTGAAAATACGGTTATCCATCAGACGCAAAACCACCACTTGCCCGCGCAGTAAAACCTGCTGATGTAAACGCCAGTGTTCTAACTGAAATGACCAGGGTAAGGTACTGCGATAACCCCAGCCCCAACTGGCATCGCTGAATTCGTGTTTATCCAGCAGTAGAGCCAGTTCCGGCAGGCATTTTGTTTTGAGTTGAATCAGCCACGGGCTTTGTTCCAGCATGGCATTCATTGGCGTGCCGCTGTAGAGCGGAAAAGCCTGCTCTGTCCAGCCATTGAGGTAAAAGAGCTGGACGGGGTTCGGTTCCGCCAGACTGTTGACCAGAAAATAACACTCCCCTCTGTCCTGATGTGACAGCCAGCTTTTCCAATTGGTTGATTCCATCATGCTTCTTCTGCTCCGGTGATAATCCAGTTTTCTTCTTGCTGCGCAAGAATGGCACAGGGTGGTTTAGCTGGGAATTCAGTTGCCGGCAGCGCTTCCGCCATCGGGAGTGGCCCTACTTTTTCGAGCGGCTCTACCCCCTCCGGGAGTTGTAGTGAAACACCGCGTCCGCTGCCGGCCGAACCCTGCCCGACATTAATCATGGAAGATAAAATGCCCGCCGGGGTGACTTTCAGAAAACTGCCACCGACTTTCAGGGTGATTTCTGATGCGGCTTCCAACACCACTTTGCCGCCACTTTTCAGGTGAATTTCCTGCCCGCTGTCAATCACGGTGGCATCACCGGTCTGAATATGCTGGCTGCCCGCAATCCGGTGGGAAACATCGCCTTCGGTGGTGATTTTGCGCGAACCGGCGACCTGATGGTGGTCATCGGCGCGGATATCGTGGTAACGGTTGTTATCGATACGTTGTTTCTGGTCGTGTTTGATATGCCAGAGGGCATCGTTTTCGATATGAGCCGTAAAATCTTTCTGGCCGTGGAAATAGATTTCTTCACTGCCTTTCGCATCCTCAAAGCGCAGTTCGTTAAAGCCTTTGCCTTTATGGGTTTTGGTCTTGAAGGTAGTGCGGGTTTTCTGGGCCGGTAAATCCAGCGGCGGGCGGTTCAGGCCATTGTAAACACAGCCAGTGACGATGGGCCGATCAATATCCCCATTGAGGTAAGAGATAATCACTTCCTGACCGATACGCGGGATCGCCATAAAACCAAAGCCGTTGCCGTTCCAGCCCTGTGCGACGCGAACCCAGCAGGACGCACCATCATCCGGTTGGTCATAGCGATTCCAGTGAAAATGGACTTTAATCGCGCCCTCTTTATTAACGAAAATCTCTTCCCCTTCCGGGCCGACCACTATCGCGGTTTCATCGCCATCGGCCAGCGGTTTGTAATGGAAAGGCGGACGCCAGTCAGCAAGGCCGTCGATAAAGCTGAAGTGATTGCTGAGTGTGGTGCCTTCTCCGCTGCTATCGCCCAGTGCCTGCGGGCAGCGTCCGTGGTGACTGATACCGACTACCTGCCAGCGGGCATTCAGCGGGGCGTGCGGGTGACTTTTTATCTCGAAAATTTTACCCGGCATCAGTTTGATACAGTTACTGTTGCCGCTGCCGGTTTTTTTCTGGTTATCCAGCGCTTCATGGCGGTATTTGAGAAACGGTTTAGCGGCGGCATCTTTTTGAAAACGCCCGTAACTTTCAAACACGGTGTAGGGGGTTTTGCTGCCGAAGTCGCGGAAACCTTCGCTGCTCTGCATATGGGAAAGGTGATAACGCGGGTTTTCCGGGTTGAAATCTTTATGGAAACTGCGTTGCGGACTCATGCCAACGCCCAGTCGCACCTGATAAATCGTCTCTGTCCCGTGCGCGGTTTCCGGCTGGGGCTGGTAAAGTAGCGGCAGTCCTGCCGTCATCCCCAGATGGCTGTCACTGAAAAACAGGGTTTCATCCTCAAACCAGAAACTGACTCCCTCTTCCGCCGCCAGACGGCTGAAAAAGCCATAGTCAGATTCCCGTTTCTGAGTGACATATTCCCTGTCCTGATGCGGATCGTAGAGCTTCGAATCAGCGCGGACTTTATGTTTTTTCAACAGACCATTCAGGATGGCAGGGACATTTTGCTGATGGAAGATCCGGCTGTCCTGATTAAGCGTCAGACGCCAGAGAGCAGGCCGCACCGTTACGGTATACAGGGTTTTATTGCCATCGGTGCCTGCCCAGTCAGCATGGGAAACGATGCCGGTGATTTTGCGTTGCAGTGTTGCGCCGTTAAACACCTGCAACACCGCTTCCTGCATCAACAACGCGGTTAAATCGATTTCCGGCTTTGGCCGAAATGGATTATCAGGCAGGGACTGAACCAGTGTCAGGTTGAGGGTAAACAGTTCAGATAACCCTTCCTGAAGGGAAAATTCCCCCACGGCAAAGGTGGATTCAGGCAGGCCCGCTATCTGAAATGTAAAGCGCAGTCCGCTTTTGGCCGCCGTCAGCCCGTTCATTATATTCATCCTATTTTGCTCCTTGTCATGATGGTTGAACAATTACATCTCCATGCGTGCCCCGTAGACTTCTTTGAATTTCCACAGATTTTTTTGGTTCGGAATAGATACATCCAGTTTGACGAAGGTGGACTGGCTGACAAAGCAGGCCATCGTCTCATGGATTAACCGACAGAAGCGGTACATCTCTCCTTGATTAGCGTAACAATCGGGGTTCAGGGTCAGTGACAGCAGACGCCCACGGACAGGGCAGCCCAGTTTCATCCGGTCAATCAGGATCTCTTCCACCTGCATAATGCCGTCGATATGCCGCTGGATATGGCGGCTCAGGGGACGGTTAAATTCGGCATAATGGTTAAACAGACGAAGAAAATGTTGCATCCCTTCTGTGGTAAACAACAAAATGGGTGGGCTGGCGAGGCAGGAAAGCAGCGGCCAGCCGGAATTATCCTGTAACATCGGCGGGAAATCGGGGGTCACTGGCGTAATATTGTGCACGCTGAGATGCGAAGGCGAACCTTCCTGCATCACACTGATGGTGCTTTGCGCCAGTGCCATGGCAGGTTCATGATAGCCGGTGAAATCGCAGGCGACCGCGAGTTCAGGCAGGTTGCGAGCCGGTTTGCCTGTCAGGTCAAAAAAATGCAACCGATGTTGAATGCGATCCAGCAAGTCACGCTCGGTGCGAAGCTGGTAGTAGAAATAATCCGGCTCTTCCCCGGCCAGCAGTTCCGCTGCGGGCGTAAACTGCGCTATCGGCAGATAACGGTAAGGCGTGCCCCGTTGGGCGTCATCATCGGGTTGTTGAACCACCTGAACGTCATGCAGCCGGAATAATTTTACGGAATCCCCCAGTGGCAAGGGATAACAGTGATTTTCAGCACTCAGCAGAATAGGCGGGCTGAGCCGTTTTTCCAGATGAATGGCCGGTACCCAGCCTAGCATAAAAGCATCTCCGACATCATCCAGCGGCAGTTCGCCTTCAAAACGAAAAACCAGTTCAAACGTGCCGTCCGCATTGAGCGGGACTTCCGCGCGATCACGGCTGATATCCAGCGTGACAAAATTATACAGGTGCGGTAGTGCATAATATTCAACCAGCGTTTGCAGACCGGTATAGGGGCTTTTTTTCATCGGCAGGATGGGCTTATCCAGCAGATCATGCCAGCCATAAGGAAAACAGTTCAGTTTACGTTGCTCGCCCTGTGCGCTGACACTCATCTCACAGAGATGCTGGTCAAGCCACAGGCTGAGTTGTGCTGCCTGCTCAGTATCCGTGCCCAGGAAAAAAGAGAGCGCTCCGCATTTCCAGACTGAAGAAGTGCTTCCCGTCTGGCAAAGCGTCAAGATAATTTCGCTGTGGGTGCCGGTTTTTTTCACCCTGCGATCCCGCACCACTAAAGGCTCAATATGCAGCGGCCGGCAGGTTTTGAAGGTGAGTAATTGCTCCTCCGCCTGCGCAGAAACAGCCGTGTTTCTGGGAATATCCGCCGCGCCCTGATGTTCGCCATCAGTGGGAAAAAATTGCATGACTGTGGCCGGCGGAACAGGGCACAGCACTAACGGCCAGATAGGGGATAAAATACCGAGGGTAATTTCGGGGAAATCATCCTCCAGCTTATCCCGTAAGCGGGCAATCAGCAGAGAAAACGCTTCAAAGAGACGTTGAATATCGGGATCATGGGCCGTGGCCAGAAAATCAGTTAAATGGGGGGATTCTTTTGCCACGCGCTGAGCCAGCTCCCGCAGGTAGGCGCGTTCTTGCAGGTACAGCGATTCCTTGTTGTTCTTCATTGAATTTCACTTACGTTTTTACCCGTCAGAGATCGGAATAGTGCTGAATGAATAAAAGATGTTAGGTCTATAATTGTACACATTCATCAGTAAAATTAATCAACCAATTAAATCCAATTTTTGTCTGGTTTTGGTGGAATATCGGCCTGTCGGCGGAATTTGCACGGGAATTCAGGCAAAAATAAGGATGACAGGATAGCCACAGTTTGACTCTATCCGGCCTGACCGTTAATATCTTTTTCTACAACAATGATCCATCGCCTGTCAGGATCGCCTTCAGGTGGCGAAATCAAACTCCCGTAGCCTGCAAGGGAGAGCAAATATTGTGGTACATCTGCGCACTTTTGGAAGCGGATATTGCCGGACATATAACCCACCGTCCGGCGATGAAAGTTACCCGGTTTCTTTATTCATCGGCTTATCATTTATATAACGCAGAACACCTGCCACATTTACCATTACAATTTACCCCTGCCCGATCTTAATCCACATTTTGATTAACGCACGACAAACGTTCCGAACACTGCACGGCGTCACTTGCGTTTAAGCGTAGCGATTACCAAGTGACGCCGCTAAGCGGCCAACGTCCAGAGCACGTTCGGCCTGCCTTTACAACCCATTTGAACCCCGAATTACTCAATGAAACCACTCGAAATAAGCCATTGACCCGTACAGACTGGCATTTTGTTTGATTGATGAACAATTGTCCGGTCTGGTTTTCAACCCACTGCCTTACAACAGGCTGATGCAGTAAAAAAAGGAGAAATCACACTATGTCACGATTAATGAGGCGTTCATCCTGAGCTGATCAGGCCCTGAACGGGGAGTATTTCATCGCCGTGCTGAGCACGTAGCGAACTCCTGCAAAAACTCAACACCACCTCGCCCTGCTACACATTATCTGACGCACCACGGAACGGTGAACCTAACCGACACGCAGGGAATGTTTCGAAATGAGTAAAATAAGTCTGAAAAACAGAGGGGAAATACGGATAGCGAAGCGATCACGAACGAAAATAAACAACAAAGATTGATTTAGCCGTCCGTATTCTTCCCCTGAGTTTGTGCAATCACTGAGGACAGGATGCACTGCGCCTTGACCAACCAAATGGTTTAACTCTCAGTTTAGTCGTGCATGGGTTCACCTGACCAGCTGCAAATTTTGGTCGGGGGCTTTCATTAGCTCGGTCGCCAGCGTATGACGGAAGCGATGAGGCGAGACGGTAAAACCACACTCTTTCGACAGGCGGTTAAAAAAAGAACGGAGATGCTGCTTTTCCCTGTCATGATGATACTGGTGACTGACATGGCGTCCGTGATGACAAAAACGCAGGCGGGTTAAATCAAACAGCGGATCATCCTCTTTCGCGCCACAGGCTTTTGCCTGTTCAACCAACTGCGCCAGCCGGGGTTTCAGCTGCGGGATCATCGGCACCCGCCACTCACTGTGGTTTTTACTGCCTTCCACACGTAGCTCAATGTAATTGCAGTCCAAATTAATATCCCGTAAGGAGCTGCAATGAAAAGCCATTATCAGGTATTAATTGTGGGTGCTGGCCCTGTCGGATTGCTACTGGCGTGCAGGCTAAAGAAAAGTGGAATTAATGTGGTGATCGAGAAAAGATCTTCCTGCTCAACTCACTCGAAAGCATTATCAATGAATGCAGCATCACTGGCTTTATTACATTCTCTCGCGTGGTAGGTCGTTTGGAGCGATCCGGAAAAGAGATAAATGATATTTCAATTTACTGGAATCAGCAGCGAATTTCGCATGTCGACTATCAATCTAATGTGGTGATGCAAGAAAATCACCTCTCAGAAGTTGACCAAATTTATTGAACCATATCAGTTATTCAGGCAGAACATTTTAGCTCGGACAGTTTTGCGATATTCTCCAGGTGAAATTGTGGTTTTTTGTTTAAATTGGCGGTTGAAATGTGCAATATCCTGATAACCAACTAGAGAAGCAATTTCTTGTATAGTCAGATTGGTTGATTGCAGCATATTAATCGCTGATTCAATCCTGACAGTGAGTAAATATTGTAACGGAGATATATCTGTGGCGTTTTTAAAACGTCGGTTAAAGTTTCGTAAGCTCATTCCTGTCATATCTGCAAGCACTTGCATTGATATATCCGTAGTACAATTCTCTTTTATCCATGTTTGAACCTGCATGATATCTTCATCCGGATGAGGTTTGTTTTCCACCTGGTAGCACTGACGTTCGAAATGACTGCGAATTTCATGGAAGAAAGTGCGCTGCGTGTAGGTGGCAACATGTTTACCATAAATTGTTTCAATAAAATGAATGGTAAGATCGGAGAGCGCTTTGACGCTGGCAGCACAGAATAAATTGTCTGATTGGGTAAGAAAGTATCTGGTTTGTAAATTCACTCTGGGGTAGTCGTGGGTGAACTGTTTGAAGTAATGCCAATGGGTGGTGGCTGGTTTTCCGTCGAGCAATCCGGCTTCAGCAAGAAAACAGCACCCAGTCCCGACAGCGGCGATGCGTGTGCCTTTGGAGGCCTGATCCGCCAGCCATTGCAACATTTCAGGATACTTCCTAATTATCAATCGCGGATTACGCCATAGAGCGGGTAGGTAAATGACATCATAATCGCTCTCTTCCTTAAACGTGGTGTCGGCGATAATGCTAAAATTACTGTGAGTCAGAATTGGGTTTTTATTAGTACTAACAGTTCTAATAGTAAGTATATTTTCAGGCTTGTAACGTTTAAAGGTATATTTTCCTTGTTTTTCTGAACTTATTGTTTGTTCAGCTAAATAACAGCTGGCTGCTGCTTTCCACATTTCGATCGGTAAGCTGAGAGCAGAACTTAACATGCGTTCATACAATACATATCCGATTTTTGTATTTGTCATTTTTCAATCAATACCTGATTTATTATTTAGGGCGTGTTGACGTTTCGTGAAGAATGTTTGAACAGCATGATGATTTGGTATGTTGAGTAGTAGACCTGCCCAGTCACTTGGGCTGACCCTTTCTCCGAACCGGGCGTACGGAACTCCCGCATCCGCCAGATCCGTGACCTCACACATTTTCAGCATGAATGGAACAATCGATACCCACAGCCTTATTCCTGTCAAGACGCAGGAATTGTACTTTCAGCATGTCAACATTCAACATTAAGAGAGATGAAAATGGCAACCGTCATTTTCTTAATTTGAAGATACCAGTAATTCCGGGATCTTCAAATTTTCTCTGTCTGGCTACCCATGTTGATTGATTTGATTTATGAATACAAAACATAAACATACCTGAATATATTAGATATATCGAAAATTTTCCTGGCCAAAAAAGCCAGCATTTTGGCTGAATTATCATATTAGCTTTTGTTATTAATTTGTAAACTGATACCAGTATATTTTTTAAAGTAGTGATGATCGTCTACGTCACTGCAAGATCAGGATATATTATGGTTAGATTACCTGTCATAACTGCATTTGGTGGCTACGGACCCGCTGGGCGAAGCTCTTCACATCATTCGTTTCGCCGCATGGTTATTGAATCTTTGTCTGAAAAACAGCAACAAGAAACGTTATTATCACTCGCTGTGTTGATGGGGCTGCTTAAGTACGACGAAGATAATTATTATGATAATCACGGAATAAAACTATCACCCATACAAGCCACGGCACAAATAAAAGATGTAGTGCTAGCAGGCACATTGATTAGACAGATTGGTAAAGAACATTTCGATATTGATGCCATAACTAGCTATACCCGATTGAATATGGCCTCGGGTATCAGTCCTCTCAGTTTTGAGTTATCTACCGGTCAGTTACCTGATCCCCTGCCGAAGGGGTGGTTTGTCGAGCCGTTAACCGCCGATCGGCTGCGCGTTACCGTGCAGGGTGAAATGGAGTGTAAAATAGATGCGATATTACGTACAGAAGTTCGGGCAGCCGGTCAGCTGCCACGGGGCTTTCGGCCTGGCGAACACTACAGTTCTCAGTTTCATCCACGCGCATTGCAGATGGCCATTGTGGGGGCTTCCGACGCCATTAATTCTCTTGGGATCCCGTGGAATGAAATACGTGCGTCGATAGCGCCGGATCAGTTAGGTGTTTACTCAAGCAACGTCATGGGGCAGCTTGACGATTATGGTTTTGGTGGCATGTTGCAATCGCGTCTGAAAGGACATCGCGTCAGTAGCAAGCAATGTCCATTGGGTCTAAACAGCATGTGTGCTGACTTTTTAAATGCCTATGTCTTGGGGAATGTTGGTCATACCAGTGCTACTCTGGGAGCCTGCGCTACATTTCTGTATAACCTGAATGTGGCGGTTGAAGACATTCAGGCTGGCAGAGTCCGTGTTGCGATTGTCGGGAGCGCGGAAGCACCAATTACCTCGGAAGTGATCGAAGGTTTTGAAGCTATGAGCGCACTGGCGACGGAAAGCAAGCTTTGCCGTGTCGATGAAACAGATATGACAAACTGGCGTAATAGCAGCCGACCGTTTGGCAACAGCTGTGGTTTTGTGGTGGCCGAATCCAGCCAGTATATCGTGTTGATGGATGATGAACTGGCTTTGCAGCTGGGAGCGGAAATTCATGGTTCGGTGAGTGATGTTTTCATCAATGCTGACGGTTATAAGCGTTCTATTGCCTCACCAGGATCGGGTAATTACATCACCATGGCGAAAGCGGTGGCCTCTGCTGTCACAATGGCCGGGCTGGAAACTGTGCAGACGGGTTCTTTTATTCAGGCGCATGGTTCCAGTACTCCGAAAAATTGTATCTCTGAAGCGAAAATTTTTGACCGAATCGCTGAGGCATTCTCCATCCGCGACTGGCCGATAACTGCCGTAAAATCCTATCTAGGCCACTCGTTGGGATCCGCCAGCGGAGACCAGTTAATCAGCTGCCTAGGAACATTCCGGTATGGAATTTTGCCAGGGATCAAAAGCGTGTCGCATATTTCGCCGCAGGTGAATGATGCGCGTCTGATGATTGCGACGCAGGATCAGACATTATCGGATGAACAGGCGCAGGTTGCTTTTATCAACTCGAAAGGGTTTGGCGGCAACAATGCTACCGGCGTGGTCTATTCGCCACAATTGACAATGCAATGGTTGCGTAGAAGGCATGGTAAGCAAGCTTTTACCGATTACCAGCAGCGTAATCGCCAAGTGCAGCAGCGGGTAAATACTTACGATATGGCAGCATCGCGCGGCAAATTAAACGTAATTTATGGACAGCATGAAGTGAATGAGAATGAAGTCAGGATCGATATGAACGGCATTACGATTCCAGGTTTTAAGCAACCAATTCAATATTCAAAAACTAAAAAATATATCGATTTTTAATTATGTAGTCAGTTTTATATTTCTATATTTGTGTATTTAAAACCTGCATCTTCAAGTTAATTTCATATAGTTGTATTTTTTTATTTTTCCTGTGAAGTTTGTCACTAAAAAAATCAACATAAGACTGAACTTTATCAGTCTTATGTTGGAGATGAATATCAAAGATGTTTTGAATCAGCAAGATAGACTAGGCTAATTTGCTTTTCTTTAAAGCTAAATAGTCCAGAATCCCACCCAAGAAAAGGCTTACGGCTCCAATAAGTACACCGCAGGTTAATAGCGGGGATATATAGTCACCTATGTTGTTAAGATATAGAATGTATTCTGGAGACATATCATATATCAGGGGCACAAAATAAATTATGATGAACAGTATGCTGCTAATAATTAACCAGATTACAAACATCAAGGCAGCCAGTACCATGATAATAAAAGTGGACTTATAATATTTTTTGAACAGAGTACGAGGAATAAATGAGTCAGTTTCTTGGGTATATGTCAGTGTCTTACGGCAGATAAATAACAGCATAAGCCCCGGTAATCCGACAATAACAGAAAACAAATAAAACATAGGCCAGCTATATGCTTCTGCAAACCAACCTGCCGCCGGGCCAACATAAACCCGGCCAACGGCTGACAGTGCAGAAAGTAACGCGAACTGAGTTGCTGAGAATGATTTATTGCACAGGGTCATCAGTAAGGCAACAAAAGCTGCGGTACCCATACCACCACAGATGTTTTCCAGAAAAATAGCGGCCCCCATGACATAAATATCTTTAGGAGTAACCGCAAGTATCCAGTAACCGAAATTTGAAACGGTTTGAAGGATACCGAATATCATCAGAGCACGGAATAGGCTCAGCTTCTGCATCAAGTAACCACCGTACAATGCACCAATAATGGTTGCCCCGAGTCCGAGGGTTTTATTGACCATGCCTACTTCAGCAGGAGTGAAGCCGACACCACGAATAAGGAATGGTGTACTGAGTGAAATAGCAAAGGCATCTGCCAGTTTATACAGTATGATTAATAGAAGGATAAGCCAGGCATTGTTTCGACTGAAAAAATCATACAAAGGCTCTAATACCGCTTGATGCAACGTTTTTGGGGGTGCTGTATTTATTTCTGGTTCTTTGGCTGTCAGAGTAGCATAAACACCAATCAGCATCATGCCTGCCATAACCCAGTACATGCTTTGCCAGCCGATATAGGTAGCTATCAATAACGCTAATCCACCGGAAACCAGCATAGCCAGCCGATATCCCAGAACAGAAATAGCGGCACCTGTTCCCCTTTCTTCTTGTGGCAGCAAGTCGGTTTTATAGGCATCGAAAATAATATCCTGAGAGGCGGAGAAGAACGCTACTGAAACGGCTAATGCAGCGAGCCACCATAAATGTTGGGAAGGTTGGAGAAAACCCATTGCTGCGATACTGACGATCAATAAAAGCTGAGTAACAAGCATCCATCCTCGTCTTCGCCCTAATAATGAGGGTGAATATCGATCCATTGCGGGTGCCCAGAGGAATTTAAAAACATAGGCTTGACCAACTAATGTGAAAAACCCGATAGTCCGGATATCAACGTTTTCAACAGTCATCCATGCTTGTAACGTTCCAGCAGTGAGCGCAAGAGGTAGGCCAGAAGCAAAGCCTAATAATAGAAGAGTACGATAATTGCGTAATGCAGATAGGTTTAAATAACGATGGCTAGTCATGAGTCTCCTAAAAACTTTCTGCCTGTTGCCTAGTTCAGTCAAAGCCAGGCAAAAAGTTTATTCATTATCCTGTTATTGCACGTTTTGTTTGATGAAGGTACTGATTGATGTATCTTGAGCCATGTCCGCGATCACGTCAGATAAAACCGTATTTACAGCATCAGCAATTTTGGCATTTGTTGCACTTAATGGTGCTTGGGCATTGTAACTGGTACGATAGTTTTTAGTTTGCTTATTGCCATTTTGAGCATAAACAATGATAGATATCTCTGCCTTGGCCGAGATATCATGGCGCAGACTCCCTTCTTTCACATTGGCATAGAGCTGATTTACAGTGACTTGCAAATTTGCATTAGCAGGAGAACCAATCATATAGCCGCGAGCCACCATTTGTTTTTCCAGTACTTCTTGCAGTAAAAAACGTAAATCACGGGAAGGGAGGAGAGTGACTAAGCGAGCATTACGATTAATTTGAGCAAGAGCTTGAGATTGACGATGATCGACCCCACTAATACTGATTGTGATCGTCTTCATTGTTGGGTCTGCCTGTGGCAGAGTGATTTTAGGTTGAATAATCAATGTATTGCCTGAGTCTGCGCAGCCGGATAAGCCAATTAAAAAGAAAAGTGTGATCACTGAAATAAATATTTTCTTTAGCATTTGAGTTTTCTCAATTCAAGATTTGAATACCCGATATATTAAAACAGGTAGTATAAATCGTAGGTAGTATAAACTGTCGTAATCATAGCATTGCCATTGATAACGGCATATCCCTTATGATTGATATATAGGGAGAAGTACTTAAGCAAATGTTGTTAAAGAGGTTTGGTTGCCCTGATGTTATAAATCACGGGAAATAAACTAAAATTAATTATGTGATTAATAAATAACCTTAGGTGATTAAGGAGAATGAGATGGTGCGTCAGGAAATAGAAACAAAGTTACAGGCGGCATTTAAGCCTTCTCATCTGGAAGTTGTCGATGAAAGTTATCGTCATAATGTGCCTGCTGGTTCCGAAAGCCATTTTAAAGTCATTGTAATAAGTAATGACTTTATTGAACAACGAATGATCAGCCGACATCGCTTAGTATACAGTGTCTTGGCTAAAGAGTTGGAAGAAGGGGTGCATGCTTTGGCGCTCCATACTTATACAGAGAAAGAGTGGGCAGAATTAGGCGATAGTGTTTTGGCTTCTCCTGCATGCCGTGGTGGAAGCACAAAAACATCAACTTTGTGATTTTTTAGCCTAATTCAATAGCCTATTCCGCTTTATTTTATTAATCTAAATAGCAACTAAAAATTGTAGATCACTCCCTTACTTCTCGCAACGCGAGGAGTGAGGAAACTTCATAATTTGTGTGTATCACTATTATGAATAGCCTATTTAGGTCTTAATTTTAGATAGCAGCTTTCGGGCTGTATTTTTATTTATATACATAGGACATATACCCAATGGATTTCAAGAGGTGGAGTGACGGCAAAAGTACAAATCTCTGGAAGCATAGATAGTTATGTGACTGGGATGAGTGAACACAGCCAACAAAGCTGCAATTTGAAAGACAAGGGGGATAAACAATATAGTGATGTGGCTAGTGAGTAACATTTATCACATAAGTCAACGAATCATGCATGCTTTTATCTGCAATTCTCGACTCATACTGTCTGCATCGCTATAATGTTGCGTCTAAATTTTTAGAATGGTTTCGGGACGCTTCTGATCACAGGGATTCGCGGTTTTAAATACGACCGCCCCGGTTCTTAAAGAGTGCTGTGATCTACTTATTTTAAGTATTGCAGTCATTCTGAAGTTGACCGAGCACTATGATTTTTTTGAGGTAACAAGATGCAAGTTTCTGTTGAAACCACTCAAGGCCTTGGGCGTCGTGTGTCAATCACCGTTCCTGCTGCCGATATCGAAAAAGCAATTAGCAGTGAATTGGTTAATGTAGCAAAAAAAGTCCGTATTGACGGTTTTCGTAAAGGCAAAGTGCCAATGAAGATCGTCCAGCAACGTTACGGCGCTTCTGTTCTTCAGGATGTTCTGGGTGATTTGATGCAACGCAATTTTGTCAATGCGATTATTGAGCAGAAAATCAATCCAGCGGGCGCACCAAGCTACAAACCAGAGCAGTTCAAAGAAGGTGAAGACTTTATTTACTCAGTTGAGTTTGAAGTTTATCCAGAAATTGAACTGAAAGGCCTGGAAGAAATTGAAGTTGAAAAACCTGTTGTTGAAGTGAAAGATGCAGACGTTGACACTATGCTGGACACGCTGCGTAAACAGCAGGCAAATTGGAAAGAAACAGATGAAGCAGTCGTTGCAGAAGATCGTGTAACTGTTGACTTTACTGGTTCTATCGATGGTGAAGAGTTCGAAGGCGGTAAATCAACTGACTTCGTTCTGGCAATGGGTCAGGGCCGTATGATCCCTGGCTTTGAAGACGGTATCGTTGGTCACAAAGCAGGTGAAGAGTTTACTATTGATGTAACTTTCCCAGAAGATTACCATGCAGAAAATCTGAAAGGTAAAGAAGCTAATTTTGTGATCAACCTGAAGAAAGTTGAACAGCGTGAACTGCCAGAACTGACTGAAGAATTCATCCAGCGTTTTGGTATTGCTGATGGTACTGTTGAAGGTCTGCGTGCTGAAGTTCGTAAGAACATGGAACGTGAACTGAAAAATGCTGTTCGTAATCGTATCAAAACTCAGGTTCTTGATGGTCTGGTTGAGGCTAACGAAATTGAAGTTCCTGCTGCAGTTATTGATGGTGAAATCGATGTACTGCGTCGTCAGGCGGCTCAGCGTTTTGGTGGCAATGAGAAACAAGCTCTGGAACTGCCACGTGAACTGTTCGAAGAGCAGGCGAAACGTCGCGTTGTTGTTGGTTTGCTGTTAGGTGAAGTTATCAGCAGCAATGAGCTGAAAGTAGACGAAGATCGCGTTAATGCACTGATCGAAGAGATGGCTGCAGCTTACGAAGATCCGAAAGAAGTTGTTGAATACTACAGCAAAAACAAAGAAATGATGAACAATGTTCGTAACATCGCCCTGGAAGAACAGGCTGTTGAACTTGTTCTGAGTAAAGCTAAAGTTTCTGAAAAAGAAACTGGCTTCAATGATCTTATGAACCAAAATCAACTGGCATAAGTTTCATTTATTGATTGCCTGGGATGATGAAATCTCACTCTCAATGAAGGAAACCCGTAGGCAATGCCTACGGGTTTTTTTTATTTTTCTTGAAAAAAACAGATTTAACCTCATATCCTTTCTTACTATTATGTAAGGGCTTACTACTTTTTAGAGGGAAGAAAACCCCTTATGAGTTAACTTTGGATCATGGTCATCATCGCTTATCTCAAGTAGAATCAGTTATGAATGGCACCAGCGTGAGTTCTATTAGGAGACGGAAATGTCATACAGTGGCAAGCAAGATCAATATGCACCTAACATGTCTTTGGTGCCGATGGTGGTTGAACAAACAGCACGTGGGGAGCGTGCATTTGATATTTACTCCCGTTTATTAAAAGATCGTATTATTTTTCTGACAGGCCAAGTTGAAGATCATATGGCGAATTTGATTTCCGCCCAAATGTTATTCTTGGAAGCAGAAAACCCAGAAAAAGATATTCATCTATATATCAACTCGCCGGGTGGTGTTATTACGGCTGGTATGTCTATTTATGACACGATGCAGTTTATCAAACCAGATGTGAGTACTATTTGTATGGGGCAGGCCTGTTCAATGGGGGCGTTCCTGCTGACAGCTGGAGCAAAAGGTAAGCGTTTCTGTCTACCAAATTCCAGAGTTATGATTCATCAGCCATTAGGTGGTTTCCAAGGGCAGGCGACAGACATTGAAATCCATGCGCAGGAAATACTCAAGGTTAGAGCTCGTATGAATGAGTTGATGGCAAAACATACTGGGCAACCGCTTGATAAGATTGCAGAGGATACTGAACGTGATCGTTTCTTATCAGCGTCGGAGGCCGTAGAATACGGGTTGGTTGATAGTATATTCACCCAGCGAAACTAATTTATTGACAATTATTTTATTACTCCGATGCTGGTTTTTTCTGAACGCTTTTTGTCTTAGTGTCAGACTAAGCGGAGTAATAAAACAGCGTTTTTTCTGTTATGCCAGATAAACTGGGATAACAGCTCATAAAGTGAGGTTGACTGATGACAGATAAGCGCAAAGACGGTTCAGGAAAGCTGCTGTATTGCTCTTTCTGCGGGAAAAGCCAACATGAAGTGCGGAAATTAATAGCTGGCCCGTCAGTGTATATCTGCGATGAATGTGTCGATTTATGTAATGATATCATTCGCGAAGAAATTAAAGAGTTAGTACCACATCGTGAGCGTAGTACATTGCCTACCCCTCATGAAATTCGTCAACATCTGGATGATTATGTCATTGGTCAGGAACCGGCGAAAAAGGTATTGGCAGTGGCCGTCTATAACCATTACAAGAGATTGCGTAATGGTGACACCAGTAATGGTGTGGAATTAGGCAAGAGTAATATTTTGCTGATTGGCCCGACGGGTAGCGGTAAGACTTTGTTGGCTGAGACACTTGCCCGCTATTTAGATGTTCCGTTTACTATGGCTGATGCCACAACATTGACTGAAGCGGGTTATGTTGGGGAAGATGTCGAGAATATTATCCAGAAACTTCTGCAAAAATGTGACTACGATGTACAGAAAGCACAACGTGGTATCGTGTATATTGATGAAATAGATAAGATTTCTCGTAAGTCTGATAACCCTTCAATTACCCGTGACGTATCGGGTGAAGGGGTTCAGCAGGCACTGTTGAAACTGATTGAAGGTACTGTGGCAGCGGTTCCACCTCAAGGTGGTCGTAAGCATCCACAGCAGGAATTCTTGCAGGTTGATACATCCAAAATCTTATTTATCTGTGGTGGTGCGTTTGCCGGTTTGGACAAAGTTGTCAGCCAGCGCTTGAATGTCAGTTCAGGCATTGGTTTTAGTGCTACAGTTAAAGGCGAATCGGAGAAAGCAACAGAGGGTGAATTACTGGCTCAGGTTGAACCAGAAGACTTGATCAAATTTGGGTTAATTCCTGAATTCATTGGCCGTCTACCTGTTGTGGCAACGCTGACTGAGCTTAATGAAGAAGCATTGATTCAGATCCTTCAGGAACCGAAGAATGCACTGACCAAACAGTATCAGGCCCTATTTAATCTTGAGGGCGTTGAACTGGAGTTCAGAAAAGAAGCACTTACTGCTATTGCGAAAAAAGCAATGGCACGTAAAACAGGTGCCCGTGGTCTTCGTTCAATTGTTGAAGGTGTTTTGCTAGATACAATGTATGACCTGCCATCAATGGAACACATAGAAAAAGTTGTCGTTGATGAAACGGTTGTTGAAGAGAAATCCGCACCATTATTAATATATAGCAAGCCGGATGCCCAAGTTTCTGGTGAGTGAAGAAAATAGGGTAGGAAATACCGATTATCAATATCCATTGAAAAAATAAATGAGGGATTCTCCCTCATTTTGTTTTTTGCCGTTATAGGCTATTGAATGTCAGATTCTTGTCCCCATATATTTTATATTCTTTGAAGTGAAACTCGTGAAAACCGTGTTTCACGAGATTCCTAAAAACTGGCGAAAGCTGTACCCGATAAATTTCGAGTTACATCGCGACGGCAAGTTAATCGATTCACAGGAGCATAGCTACTATATAGCGACTATGTGACTGGAGTGAGTGAGCGCAGCCAACAGAGAGACAACTTGAAAGATGAAGGGTATAAACGAAGAGAGAGCTCTATGAATCCTGAGCGTTCCGAACGCATAGAAATCCCTGTATTGCCTTTGCGCGATGTAGTGGTTTACCCACATATGGTGATCCCTCTGTTTGTTGGGCGTGAGAAGTCAATTCATTGCCTAGAAGCAGCAATGGATCATGACAAACAGGTCATGTTGGTCGCGCAAAAAGAGGCATCCACTGATGAACCAGGAGTCAATGATCTTTTCTCCGTAGGTACAGTGGCTTCTGTTTTACAGATGTTAAAATTGCCAGATGGTACAGTAAAAGTTCTGGTTGAGGGTTTGCAGCGTGCTCGCATTACCACATTAACGGATAATGGTGAGTATTTTTATGCACAGGTTGAATGCCTTGAATCTCCTGAAGTAGATGAACGTGAACAAGAAGTTCTGGTAAGAACTGCTATTAATCAGTTTGAAGGTTACGTCAAACTGAATAAAAAGATCCCGCCGGAAGTATTGACATCGTTGCATAGTATTGATGATTTGGCAAAATTGGCAGATACCATTGCCGCTCATATGCCTTTGAAAATCAATGATAAGCAGGCAGTTTTAGAAATGTCTGATGTTGTTGAACGCATTGAATACCTGATAGCCATGATGGAATCAGAAATCGATCTGTTACAGGTAGAAAAACGTATCCGTAATCGCGTTAAAAAACAGATGGAAAAAAGCCAGCGCGAGTACTACCTGAATGAACAAATGAAAGCGATTCAGAAAGAGTTGGGCGAGATGGATGATGCGCCTGATGAGTATGAAACGCTTAAACGCAAGATCGAAGATGCGAAAATGCCGAAAGAGGCTCGCGAAAAAGCAGAAGCTGAGTTGCAGAAATTAAAAATGATGTCTCCGATGTCAGCAGAAGCGACGGTCGTTCGTAGTTATATTGACTGGATGGTACAAGTTCCTTGGGTTACGCGTAGCAAGGTTAAGAAAGATTTAGTTAAAGCTCAGGAAGTGCTGGATATAGATCATTATGGTCTGGAGCGTGTTAAAGAGCGTATTCTTGAATATCTCGCAGTACAAAGCCGTGTTAGCAAGCTCAAAGGGCCAATACTCTGTCTGGTAGGACCTCCGGGTGTAGGTAAAACCTCATTGGGTCGTTCCATTGCATGTGCGACAGGACGGAAATATGTGCGTATGGCATTGGGAGGCGTACATGATGAAGCTGAAATCCGTGGGCATCGCCGTACCTATATCGGCTCTATGCCAGGTAAATTGATTCAGAAGATGTCCAAGATTGGGGTTAAAAACCCACTGTTTCTGTTGGATGAGATTGATAAAATGTCATCCGATATGCGGGGTGATCCAGCCTCAGCTTTATTGGAAGTGCTTGATCCTGAACAGAATGTGGCATTTAACGATCACTACCTTGAAGTAGATTACGATCTGTCTGATGTGATGTTTGTGGCAACATCCAACTCCATGAATATTCCAGCACCGTTGCTGGATCGTATGGAAGTTATTCGTTTGTCAGGTTATACCGAAGATGAAAAACTGAATATTGCCAAACGCCACTTAGTGCCAAAACAGATCGAACGCAATGCGTTGAAGAAAGGTGAACTGTCCATTGATGATGGTGCGATTATTGGCATAATTCGTTATTACACTCGTGAGGCTGGCGTTCGCAGTCTGGAGCGTGAAATCTCTAAATTGTGTCGTAAAGCTGTTAAAGCACTACTGATGGATAAAAAGATTAAGCACATTGAAATCAATGCGGATAATTTGAAAGACTATCTGGGTGTACAGCGTGTGGATTATGGTCGCGCCGATACAGAAAACCTTGTTGGTCAGGTAACGGGCCTTGCGTGGACAGAGGTGGGCGGTGATCTGCTGACGATTGAAACAGCCAGTGTGCCGGGTAAAGGTAAATTGACTTATACCGGTTCATTGGGTGAAGTGATGCAGGAATCCATCCAGGCCGCATTGACAGTCGTTCGGGCTCGTGCAAATAAATTGGGTATCAGTTCTGATTTCCATGAAAAACGTGATATTCACGTTCACGTACCAGAAGGAGCTACCCCAAAAGATGGGCCGAGTGCAGGTATTGCAATGTGCACAGCACTGGTTTCTTGCCTGACTGGTAATCCAGTTAACGCTGATGTCGCTATGACGGGGGAAATTACCTTGCGTGGTTTAGTGTTGCCAATTGGTGGCTTGAAAGAGAAACTACTGGCAGCGCATCGTGGGGGAATTAAAACAGTTGTGATTCCATATGAGAATAAACGGGATCTGGAAGAGATCCCTCAGAATGTGATCAAAGATTTAGAGATCCATCCTGTTAAGCGCATAGAGGATGTTTTGTCTATTGCTTTGCAGGAACCGGCATTTGGAACAGAAGTAGTATCACTAAAATAGTACAAAAATAGTGAGCTAATTCAAGAAATGTGTATAAAATTTAAGTTGGCGAGTAAATTCAGACTTGCCAGCTTTTTTTGTATCATTAAGTTAGTTTAGTCTAATTATCCGATTAAATATTTTGCTGTTCCATGATTTCTTGCTAATACTGGAAAGGATTGATATGACAGCGTGACTGTTGTGTTATCTGTTATGAATCGGATTTTGTTACAATAGTAAAACTAAATGGGGATGATAAGAGTGAATAAGTCACAACTGATCGACAAAATTGCTGCTGATGTGAACATTTCCAAGGCAGCAGCTGGACGTGTAGTAGATGCATTCATTTCTTCAGTATCTGATGCATTAAAAGACGGTGATGATGTCGCTTTGGTAGGGTTTGGTTCATTTATTGTGCGTGAGCGTGCTGCACGTACAGGACGCAACCCCCAGACAGGCAAAGAAATTAAAATTGCGGCAGCAAAGGTACCTGCTTTCCGTGCAGGAAAGGGCCTTAAAGACGCTGTTAATGCCTAAGAATAAAAAAACAGGCCTCTCATTTTTGCCATCGCAGTAAACTTCAACTGACTAGGCAGGGTTGATGGGTTAGAATATAAGCGCATCAATTGATTGGTGCGCTTTTTTTCTCTTAGCGTTTGAATTAGCGTAATATGACAGTTTCTTTTTCACTAAAGCGGAGTTTTACGTCTTTATGATGGACAACCTACGCACGGCGGCAAACGGTCCTGTGCTTAAAATTGTGTTGGCTCTAATTATCCTGACTTTTGTGTTGACTGGTGTAACGGGCTACCTGTCAAGCGAAAGTGGTAGTTATGCTGCCAAAGTGAATGGTCAAACCATTAGTCGTGCTCAACTGGAGCAGGTATTTCTGCAAGAAAAAAGTATGTTGCAGGAGAAGCTGGGAGATCAATTCTCAACGCTGTTAAGCAATGAACAACAAGTACGTCAGATTCGTCGTCAGTCATTGGATCGTCTTATCAATTCTGCACTGATTGAGCAGTATGCCTACAAATTAGGCTTGTCTGCAAGCGATGATCAGGTTGCACAGGAGATACGTAACTTACCTTTTCTCCAGACCGACAGTAAATTTGATAGCAATAAATATCAGGATTATTTGAACTTACTTGCCCGTTCAAACATAAGCCCTGATAACTTTGCGGAGCAGGTTCGTAACGAGATTATCAATCGTCAATTGATGCAAATATTGATGGGGTCGGAAATTGCCTTACCGACAGAAATCAAACAAGAAGTCATGCTTGCTCTTCAAGAAAGAACGGTGCGTCTTGCGACTCTTGAATTGAAATCAATTGAAGCACAGCAAAAAGTTACCGAAGACGAGTTGAAAAACTACTATGGTGAGAATAGCAAGCATTTCACCGTACCAGAAAAAGTTAAAATCAGCTATATCAAGATGGATGCTACAGATGAACTCAAAAATATCACTGTATCTGAAGCCGATATCGAAAAATATTATAAAGATAATTTGTCAAAATATACGACATCTGAACAGAAGAAGTATAGCTTTATTCAACTGTCTTCAGATTTAGTCGCCAAATCTGTTTTGGATGAGTTAAATAAAGGGGCTGATTTCAGTCAATTGGCAACCGAAAAATCGACTGATAAGTTTTCTGCCCAAAAGGGAGGAGATCTCGGTTGGATGGAAGAGAGTTCTCTGCCTAATGAGCTTAAATCAGCTAATTTAACAAAAAAAGGGCAACTTTCTGATATTGTCAAATTATCCAATGGGTACGCCATCTTCCGTTTAGATGATATCAAGCCTCAGGTAATCAAATCATTAGCTGATGTGCATTCGGAAATAGAGAAAATCGTTAAGCAGGAAAAAGCTGTTGATGCATTCTATGCATTGCAACGCAAAGTGAGCGACGCAGCAGCTGATGATAACGAATCCTTGGCAGCAGCAGAAAAAGCAGCTGGTCATGCAGCTGTGACCACTGACTGGTTTGACCGCGATCAAATTCCCGCTGACATTAATTTCACTCAAGTTGTTCAGGCTATTTTTTCCGGTAATTTGATTGATGATAAAGGAGCAACAGGAACTAACTCTGATGTCATTTCTGTTGAAGGTGACAGAGCCTTTATTGTTCGTGTTGATGCTGTCAAACCTGAAACTGTTCAACCGTTCGAACAAGCTAAATCTGAAGTGACTGAATTGTTGAAACGTCAGAAAGCGGAAAAACAGCTTCAGATTGAAAGCGAAAAGCTGCTGGCGGCTCTAAAAGAAGATAAAGGTGAGCAGGCGCTGAAAACCGCTAATATCCAATTTGGTCAACCTACAGTAATAAAACGCTTCTCACAAACTAATCAGGTGACTGATGTTGCATTTACTCTGCCTCGTCCTAAAGAAGGTAAAGTTGAATATGGTTTAGCTCAAGATGAGCTTGGGAACTCGGTATTTATCCAGTTGGATAAAGTTGCTCCTGGCTCTATCAACGAAGAGCAGATTAAAGAATACCAGGAAGGATATCAGTATCAGATTGGTAATATTATGCTGGAATCATTGATGATTAATTTACGTGATGAAGCTGATATTAAGTTCGGCCAAACCGAGTAAAATTGCGACGTTACCCGCAACTATTTTTGTAAAATAGTAATTTGAAAAGGCCACTTTCGTGGCCTTTCGCATATTTTAATCTTGCCTGTTGTCCAAAAATATTGTTATGGCAATCTCTCTTCCGTCAACAATACATGGAGAAATTTACATGAAGTATTTAAGGATATTATTCAACTCATTCATCGTGGTTTTGTGTATCAATATGCCGTTATCGTATGCGATCACGCCAAATGAGCCTGCTGATAAAACGGTAAAACAATCTGGTAGTCAACATAAAGCTATTATTGAAGACAGTGCTTCAAAAGAAGGAAAGGAGCAAGTCACCACTCAGCAAATATCAGGGAAAGGATCACTTAATATTAATATTGCAAATGCGGAAGAATTAGCGAAAGAACTTAATGGCATTGGCGTTAAAAAAGCACAGGCAATTATTGAATATCGTGAGAAGTATGGCCCTTTTACGGCAATAGAACAACTACAGGAAGTTCAAGGTATTGGACCTATCTTTATAGAAAAAAATCGGAATAAGTTAACTTACTAAGTATTAAGCCCTCTTGAGGCACAGTTATGCTGCTGCCAAGAGGGCTGTGATACCGATCAAAAATAATTCATTAAACACTATTGTAATTAAATTGTTTTGCTATTGTTAATGTTCGTCTGGTCGGATGAGTTTAAGGAAAAAATAGCAATGAGCACGATTATCAAAGTTAGGGGTTACCATATCGATCTTTTCCAGCATGTGAATAACGCCCGTTATTTAGAATTTATGGAGGCAGCTCGCTGGGATTTACTAACAGAAGGTGACTCTATGGAATGGTTAAACAGTAATAATATTGGTTTTGTCGTGGTGAATATCAATATTAATTATCGCCATCCGGCAGTGATAGCCGATGAATTGGAAGTGAAATCTTCTTTACAGGAATTACGCAATAAAAGTGGCACATTCTTTCAGGAAATTATACGCAGGAGAGATAATCAAATTATTGCTGATGCTTTAACCACATTTGCCTGTATTGATTTAAAAACCCAAAAATCTCTGATATTGGAAGGTGAACTACGGAAAAGAATGGAAGCCTATAACCAATGAGTTTCGGATTGCAGCGTGACAATAAAGAAGCAGATCATGAGGCAATATAGGAGTATAGATAACTCCTGCATGTGTATAAAAACGGTAGCTGGGATGAGCAAACTAAACCAACAAAGCTGCAACTTGAAAGATGACGGGTAATAAGACCTAATAGAATAAAGTGAGAGGTCTGTTGAACCTCTCACAAACAGATATGAATTAAATAAAACGATGTGATTAACTTAAATGTGTTTTAGATTTCATATCTGCCATTATGGATTGAATATTGGTTAAATAGTTAGTTAATCCTTTGGTGCGGAGATGGCAGGCAGCGCATTCACCGCATCCATCACCTTGAATACCGTTATAACAAGTGAGAGTTTGGTTTCGGACAAAATCTAGTTTTTGATAATAATCGGCCAGTGCCCAAGTTTCCGCTTTGTTTAACCACATTAAGGGAGTTTCAAAACGGATATCACGAGCGATACCAAGGCTGACAGCGTTATTTAGCGCTTTGACAAATTCGTCACGACAATCTGGATAGCCCGAAAAATCAGTTTCACAAACACCAGTAATCACTGCTTCAGCCTCAATCTGGTAAGCATAAATAGCTGCCAAAGTTAAAAACAGAATGTTACGACCGGGCACAAAAGTATTTGGGAGGTCACTTTTTTCACTTGCATTGAAATCTGGCACAGGAATGTTGTCTCTTGTCAGGCTGCTGATTGCAAGCTCATTTAACAAAGTAACATCAAGGACTTTGTGGGCAGCGGCTCCTAATTCTTTGCTGATACGGCAAGCGACATCAATTTCAGTGCGATGACGCTGCCCATAATCAAAAGTAACACAGTGAACTTCGTCATATTGACGGAGTGCCTGAATTAAACAAGTGGTGGAGTCCTGCCCACCACTGAATACAACAACGGCTCGTTTCATGATACCTGCCTCTGTAAATTGAAGGAGGTATGTTACTCATAACTGTTTAGCTTGGGTAGTTGTGTTAGATACTGAGTGACATCACCGATATTATTGCGAACCCATTCCGGATTGTAATAAGTATCAAGATAGCGTTCTCCGCTATCACAAATTAACGTCACGATAGCACCTTGTTGGTTGTTATCGTGCATTTGTTTGGCGAGTTGTAAAGCGCCCCAGACGTTAGTTCCTGTTGATGCACCCGTTTTTCTGCCAATTAATTTTTCAAGCCAATAAATAGTAGCAATAGAGGCAGGATCAGGAACTTGGATCATGTCATCGACAACAGTAGGGATAAAGGAGGGTTCTACACGTGGACGACCAATACCTTCGATTTTGCTGCCAGCATCTCCGCGAATTTCACGGCAATTCTGACGATAGCAATCGTAGAAAACGGAGTTTTCAGGATCAACAACAACCAGTTTGGTGTCATATCCCTGATAACGGATATAGCGGCCAAGTGTTGCCGATGTACCTCCAGTTCCTGCACTCATAACAATATAAGTTGGTTCAGGAAATGGCTCTAGTTTCATATGGCGAAAAATACTTTCTGCAATATTGTTGTTTCCTCGCCAGTCGGTTGCTCGTTCGGCATAAGTAAATTGATCCATGTAGTGGCCGTTCAGTTCTTTTGCCAGACGTTCTGATTCTTGGTAAATCAGAGCCGAATGTTCTACAAAATGACATTTACCGCCATGGAACTTAATCTCCTGAACCTTACGTTTAGCCGTACAGGAAGGCATTACTGCAATAAAAGGTAAGCCAAGCAAACGGGCAAAATAAGCTTCCGAAACAGCGGTACTGCCGGATGAAGCTTCAATAATTGGAGTTCCTTCCTTAATCCAGCCATTAGTGAGTGCATAAAGGAATAGGGAACGCGCAAGCCGGTGTTTCAGGCTACCTGTAGGATGAGTGCTTTCATCTTTGAGATAGAGATGAATATTTGGAAACATGGGAAGATTGAGGCGAATCAGATGCGTATCAGCACTGCGTTGATAATCAGCTTGGATAGCTCTTATGGCATTTTTAGCCCATGAAGACGACATAAATTGATCCTGAATAATAATACCGTAGTGGTATATAGATTACCCTTACATTTAGAGAAATAGGTTGTTATTTTTCTGTTTTTATCCGTTATATTTGGGAAATATTTCTATAGGATTGAGATATGCTAGACAAAATAGACCGTAAGCTACTGGAACTACTCCAAAAGGATTGTAGTTTATCCCTGAATGCGTTGTCTGAAGCTGTTAATTTGACGTCTACACCTTGCTGGAAACGTCTTAAGCGACTTGAAGTTGAGGGATATATTGTTGGAAAAGTGGCATTGCTCAATGGTGAGAAACTCGGTCTTGGTCTGACAGTGATAGTGATGATCAAAACTCAGCAACACAGCAGTGAATGGTATGGGCAGTTTGTTACCTTTATTAAAGAGATGCCAGAAGTCTTAACATTTTATCGCATGGCTGGTGAATATGATTACCTCATGCATGTAGAAGTTGTTGATATGAAAAGTTATGATCGGTTCTACAAACGCATGGTAAATGGGATTTCTGGTTTGATTGATGTCACCTCCAATTTTGCAATGGAGAAAATAAAATATACAACGGCGTTACCAATATCAGATCCAGTAATATGAAGTTCCCTTTGGTATGTGGACGCTAACTTTTTCATTTTTACCTCAGGAATAGGTACGTGAGATTATTTTCACAATTAGGTTGGTATTTTATTAGTGAATGGCGGCGTTATTTGGGCGCTATTATTTTTCTTATTATGATTGCAGTGCTGCAACTCATTCCACCTCGCTTGGTGGGGATTATTGTTGATGGTATTAGCGCAAACACTATGTCATCCGATCAGCTATTGATGTGGCTGGGAGTGTTACTTATTATCGCATTGGCTATTTATGGGCTGCGATATGTTTGGCGTGTATGGCTGTTTGGAGCCTCTTATCGATTGGCTGTTAAATTGCGCAGTGATTTTTACCTGCGGCTGAGTAGCCAGAATCCTGAATTTTATTTACGGCATCGAACCGGTGATCTCATGGCTCGCGCAACAAACGATGTTGACAGAGTTGTTTTTGCTGCGGGTGAGGGAGTACTTACTTTAGTTGATGCCTTAGTGATGGGGTGTGCTGTTCTTATCGTAATGAGTGTGGAAATTAGTTGGGAATTAACGTTGTTATCACTATTGCCGATGCCCATTATGGCGTTGGCAATAAAACATTATGGTGCTCAGCTCCATCATCGTTTTAAATCAGCGCAAGGCGCTTTCTCAAGCCTGAATAACCACGCTCAGGAAAGTTTGACCAGTATCCGTATGATAAAAGCGTTTGGTTTGGAAGAATTACAATCCAGTCAGTTTGAAGAAGTTGCCATTGATGCAGGGCGTAAAAATATGCATGTTGCACGTGTGGATGCATGTTTTGATCCTACAATTTTTGTCACTATTGCCATTTCAAATCTTTTGGCTATTGGTGGTGGGAGCTGGATGGTTGTGCATGGCTCCATGACGTTGGGTGAACTTACCAGCTTTGTTATGTATTTGGGATTGATGATCTGGCCAATGCTGGCATTGGCTTGGATGTTCAACATTGTTGAGAGGGGTAGCGCCGCATATACACGTATTCAGAGTTTATTGCAGGAACCTCTAGTGATCAATGATGGTACACAGCCCTTATCTTCAGATCATGGCATTTTGCAGGCAAATATTAATACGTTTACTTATCCAACAAATGATAAGCCTGTCTTGAATGGTATCCGTTTCCAGTTAGAGCCTGGTCAGTTATTAGGGCTATGTGGCCCAACAGGTTCAGGCAAAAGTACTTTGTTGGCTTTATTACAGCGACAATTTGATGTCACTGATGGAGATATTCGTTTTCAGTCACAAAATATCTCTGCCTTCAGAATAGAGGAGTGGCGTTCACGGTTGGCTATTGTTAATCAAACACCTTTCCTGTTTTCGGATACAGTAGCTGGCAATATTGCGTTAGGACGGCCTAATGCAACCCAAGAGCAAATAGAAGAGGTCGCTCGCTTGGCGAATGTGCATGATGATATTTTGCGGTTGCCACAAGGTTATCAAACCGAAGTAGGTGAACGTGGAGTGATGCTTTCCGGGGGACAAAAGCAGCGTATTTCCATTGCCAGGGCCTTGTTATTGGATGCAGAGATTTTAATTCTTGATGATGCCTTATCAGCTGTTGATGGTCATACAGAACATCGCATCATGAAAAATCTCAACCAGTGGAGACAGCGACGCACCATTATTATTAGTGCACACCGACTATCTGCATTAACGGAGGCAGATAATATATTGATTATGCAGCATGGCACAATTGCACAGCAAGGTTTACATAAGCAACTTATCGTTCAACCCGGCTGGTATTCTGACATGTATCATTACCAACAATTAGAAGCCGCATTGGATGGGGACGATGACTAATATTCATGTGCGCAAGCTATGGCCATCATTAAAGCGCCTGCTTTCTTACAGTAAAAACCATCGCAAGCCCATTATAATTGCTGTGTTAATGTTATGGATTGCGGCGCTGGCAGAAGTGAGTGGGCCGTTGCTTGTGAGTTATTTTATCGACAATATAGTTGCAAAGGGACATTTACCGCTTGATGTTGTCAGTGGGCTTGCGGCCGCCTTTTTGATCTTACAGATTATTTCTGCTGTTTTACATTATTACCAGACCTTGTTTTTTAATCAGGCGTCTGTAGGTGTGGTACAGCAGATACGTACTGATGTTATGAACTCAGCATTGCGTCAGCCATTAAGCGCTTTTGATAATCAGCCTGTTGGTCAACTGATCTCTCGTGTAACTAATGATACTGAAGTCATTAAGGATCTGTTCGTAAATGTGATCCCTGCTGTGTTCCGTAGTATTGCATTGATTGGTGCGATGTTGATAGCCATGTTTGTACTGGATTGGCGCATGGCATCTGTTGCGATAGCAATATTCCCAATGGTCTTGTTGGTAATGTTTATTTATCAGCGTTTAAGTACCCCAATTATTAGGCGGGTTCGTGGCTATCTGGCCGACATAAATGATGGTTTTAATGAAGTTATTAATGGAATGGCTGTAATTCAGCAATTCCGTCAGCAAGCTCGTTTTGGTGAAAGAATGCTGGCTACTAACCGGGCGCATTATAAGGCTCGTATGCAGGCTTTACGGTTAGATGGGATTTTGTTGAGGCCATTACTGAGTTTTTTTTCTACTGCAATATTGTGTGGCTTGCTTCTGCTATTTGGATTCAAAGGAACTGACGTCATTGGCGTTGGTGTATTGTATGCTTTTATCAACTACCTCGGTCGATTGAATGAACCGTTAATTGAACTCACGGCACAGCAATCGTTATTGCAGCAAGCTGTGATTTCGGGAGAACGGGTTTTTGAACTGATGGATAGCCCGCAGCAGCTGTATGGCAATGACTCACAGGCATTGGCGGGTGGTCGAATTGATGTTGAAAATTTAAGTTTTTCCTATCGAAGTGACAAAAATGTCTTGAATGATATTAACCTGCATGTTCTTCCTCATGGTTTTGTAGCGTTGGTTGGGCATACAGGGAGTGGGAAAAGTACCTTGGCCAATTTGATTATGGGCTATTATCCGTGGCAAGACGGTGAAATTTATCTTGATGGACGCCCCGTATCTTCGCTTTCCCATGCAGTGCTGCGTAATGGCATCGCAATGGTACAGCAAGATCCTGTCGTTTTGGCCGCTTCATTTCTCGACAATATCACGTTAGGACGGGATATCAGTGAAGAAAAAATATGGGAAGTACTGGAGCTGGTTCAGTTAGCCGAATTTATCCGTAACTTGCCAGATGGTTTGAATTCTTTATTGGGAGAACAAGGGAACACCCTTTCAGCAGGACAAAAACAGCTTTTAGCGATGGCTCGGGTTTTAGTACAAACGCCACAGATTCTTATTTTGGATGAAGCAACGGCGAATATTGATTCTGGAACAGAACAATCAGTCCAAAAAGCATTGAGAATGATCCGTAAGCAGACAACGTTGGTAGTTATCGCCCATCGTCTTTCGACCATCATTGAAGCCGATTCCATCTTAGTGCTGCATCGTGGTGCAATTGTAGAACAGGGACGGCATCAGCAGTTACTGGCAAAACGTGGACGTTATTACCAAATGTACCAACTTCAACAGGTTGGTGAAATTTTGAATGAGCCTGTGCACGTTTAGTGTGCACATATAGGGAGCAGTTGCTGTTTGCTGCTCCTTTTTTATCCCTTCTTTAGCAATATTCTTCGGTAATAAATTGATTCCATACTATTTTTGATTTTTGGCATATCCCTTGCCTATCTCCTTTATTCAAATACAGCAAAATGCGGGGGAAGGTATGAAATTAATCACTATCATCATCAAACCATTTAAGCTGGAAGAAGTACGCGAAGCGCTTGCTGACATAGGTATACAAGGCATGACTATCTCAGAAGTAAAGGGCTTTGGGCGCCAAAAAGGTCATTCTGAGCTTTACCGGGGAGCTGAATACAACGTTAATTTTTTACCCAAAGTTAAGATTGATATTGCAACCAATAATGAGCGAGTTGAAGAGATTATACATATTATTCAACAGACTGCATTCACAGGCAAAATGGGTGATGGGAAGATTTTTGTTTTTGAGTTACAGCATGCCGTTCGGATCAGGACGGGTGAAACGAATGATTTAGCACTGTAAATGGGGGAAAAATGAAAAAACAATTTTTATCCATAGTTGGCGCTATAGCCAGTTTACCTTCATTCGCTTTCGCTACGGAAAATACTCTTGATAAGGCTGATACAGTATTTATGTTAATAAATACTATACTGGTGATTTTTATGACGATCCCGGGAATTGCTTTATTTTATGGAGGATTATTGCGCCGTAAAAACATTTTATCATTGATGTCACAAGTAATTGTCAGCTTTTCATTGGTGTGTGTGCTTTGGATTGTTTACGGGTATAGCATGACGTTTACTACAGGTAATCGTTTTTGGGGTGGATTAGATCAGGTTATGCTGAAAAATATTTCCATTACTGATTTGAGCGGCAGTTTCTACCAATTTATTTATGTTGTTTTCCAAGGGGCGTTTGCTTGTATCACTGTTGCTTTGGTTGTGGGTGCCTTGTGCGAAAGAGTTCGTTTTTCAGCATTATTGATTTTTTGTGTGTTATGGATGACGGCAGCCTACATTCCTATAGCACATATGGTATGGGGAGGAGGTTTGCTTGCGAAAGATGGCGCTTTGGATTTTGCAGGGGGAACGGTTGTTCATATTAATGCGGCGGCAGCAGGATTGGTTGGTGCTTACTTACTTGGAAAACGGTCAGGGTTTGGGAGGGAAGCTTTTAAACCTCATAACTTACCAATGACTTTTATTGGTACAGCAATCCTTTACATCGGTTGGTTTGGTTTTAATGTAGGCTCCGCTGGTGCAGTGAATGCTATTGCTGCTTTGGCTTTTTTAAATACGGTAATAGCAACGGCAGGAGCAGTACTGTCATGGGTTTTTTCTGAATGGTTATTCCGCCAAAAGCCATCGCTTTTAGGTGCGTGTTCTGGGTGTATTTCGGGTTTGGTGGTAATTACACCCGCAGCAGCAACGGTTGGCATCGGCGGTGCTCTGGTTATGGGGATAATTGCAGGCTTAGCCGGTTTATGGGGAGTGGTCATACTAAAACGGTGGTTACGTGTTGATGATGTCTGTGATGTTTTTGGAGTGCATGGCGTGTGTGGAATTGTTGGTTGTTTACTAACAAGTGTTTTTACCGATCCAATTTTAGGCGGAATGGGATTTGCTGATGGTATGACCATGTTAAGACAGCTTGGAGTGCAGTTTATCAGTATATTGATCTGTATTGTTTGGTCATCAGTAGCTGCTTATATTTCATTTAAGATAGCCGATAAACTGGTGGGATTACGCATTAGCGTTGAATCAGAAAGAGAAGGGCTGGATATTACTTCACATGGTGAAAGTGCTTATAACTAATACCGTTAATTAGTGATGTTGCTAAGAGCTGACTCTCTTATTGCTGGGTTGTAACTCGAAATCTATGAGATATACTTGTTGTCTTTCAAGTTGCAGCTTTGTTGGCTGAGCTCACTCACCCCGGTCATATAGTTATCTATGCTCCAGGGGATTAATGAAAGGCTCCTGCCTTTCACCGGAGGCCAGCCTTAGCCTTTGGCTGGGCAAATTCGTTCCCGACGAATTCGTCATTCCCTTGCCGTCGCGCTGCATCTTGAAATCCAATGGGTATATAAACTTTTAATTTTTGCAAAATTGATTACCGTAATAATAGGGTAACAATGAATAACCGTTATGTGTTATCCAGATTATTACGGCATACAGTGCTTATTTTTTACAGTTTGCGGATAACCCCTTCCTGAACTGCCGAAGCAATAAGTATTCCTTCACGATTATAGATGTGCCCACGAACGAAACCACGTGCTCCTGATGCTGATGGACTCTCGATTGCATAGAGTAACCAATCATTCATATTGAAAGGACGGTGATACCACATTGAATGGTCAATTGTGGCTACCTGCATATTGTGTTCCATAAATCCCACTCCATGGGGCAGCAAAGATGTCGGCAGAAAATCGAAATCTGAAGCATATCCTAACAAACAATGATGTATGAATGGATCTTCTGGCATTTTTCCATTACTGCGAAACCAAACATAACGCACAGGCTCTTTTGATGAATGATTAGGCAGACTGTGGGATTTAACCAGTTTCATCTCCAGAGGTGGTGCGGAAAAAGCTTTGTACAATTTGTCAGGGAGTGAGGGAGCCATTTTTTTTACCATTTCCTCTTGAGACTCTAACTCTTCTGGAGGAGGAACTATTGGCATGGTATTTTGATGCTCAAAGCTTTCTTCATGGCCTTGAAAGGATGCTGTCATGTAGAAAATGGGTTGACCATGTTGTATTGCACTAACACGACGAGCGCTGAAACTTCTCCCATCCCGTAATATTTCAACATCATAAACAATAGGTTTATGACTATTGCCTGGACGTAGAAAATAGCTGTGAAAGGAGTGAACCATTCTATCATTTGCAACCGTTTGTTTTGCTGCATACAGAGCCTGACCTATCACTTGGCCGCCAAAAACTTGGGGAAATCCTAAGTCTTCACTTTGCCCACGATAAATCCCTTCTTCTATCTTTTCCAGATGTATCAAGTTAATTAAATTTTGCAATGCCTGGCTCATAATGTGCCTTTGCTTTTTATAAGAGCTGTTGAAAACGTATAATCAAACGATTACAGATATAAAATTCATTTATCCAAAAAAATAAAGATATTAAGTTGTAAATCAAATTTATCTTTATGTTTTTATTTCGGTGTTAAATTATCACTGTTAATTTAACCAATACTTATTCAAATAATGTATATAACATTACTTTAATGTTTATTTATTGATTTATATGATTATTTTTACTTGAGCGAAAAGATAATGTTAATATTTTATTTAAGTTAATATTGTAAACTCTTTCAGATTTTTATATAATTTTAAAATGATTCATGTTTGTTATCGTATATGCTTTTTTTATTATTTTATCTGTTTATTGTTTGCATGTTAAATGTTCATTTTATCCCGAAAAACGATTCTTATACTGAAGAAATTGAAGCTAATTTAATATCTATAGAACATAAAAAGAGCATTATGTTAAGCGGAAATGTTGAATTATGGAAAGGTTAATTCCTTTAGGTAGCAGAAACATTTGTTTTCTTGATGTTATTTTTTGATTTTTTTTTCATCGCCGCGAGCAAGAAAGCAGCATTCAAATGAAGGTGTCTTGCTATTTTATTATATATGAATGATAATGACCACCGCTTCAAGATTTGAAGCTAATGTCAATGGGGGCTCTGTTGGTTCTCCCGCAACGCTAACTTGTTAACTTGGTCAGGTCTGGAAAGAAGCAGCCATAGCAAGGGATGTGTGTGCCGGGATGTCGCTGGCAGAGCCCTCGCCAATTTCAGGTTTATAATTAGCTCCTCAGTTAGCCGATAATATCTACCGGCTTTAGTCGCTTACTATCTGATCACTACAGCTTAGCGGACAAATTTCCAGACAGATGATGGGATCTTATCATAGAGCTTATTCATAGTAAGTTCGGCTAAACGGTGGTCAGCAGCGGAGTAGAACAATTCAAGTTCATCATCCGAAAGTTCGTATTTATTTTTTTCAATTACACGTTCCAGTGTTTCAATAGAAGTGCATTTTCTCAAACGCATCAAATAGTCAGTTTTAGTCATAATTGCCTTATCTTATTTGGTATAAAAAATAGTTAGAAATATATTTATCAGGTTTTGCTTAAAGAAGCGTTCAAATCGTGTAGCAGAATGTTAGTTAAGTGTTTGTTTGTTCTTTGCCATTTTGTAAGTTCAAGAAAGCTTATCTTATCACTTCCAAACAAATTATATGTTTCATCCAGATATTCATCAATTAAGGTGCTGAGATCGTAGTTATCTGTGTATTTAATTTTAAAGCTCCAGACAAAAGCTGTAATGTGTTCGATCAATTCGTTTAGTTTTAAGCTTCTCTCGGAAGTTAGATCGTGAATCCAATGATTCTCAGTGCGATTCAGGACTAAAAGTGCTTCATGAATTAATTCTTCACATAAGTATTTTAATTCAGCAATATCATGTCTTCTTGGTGAATATTCATCCATAATCACCTCCGTAAAAAGCGCACTGCTTATTTGAACTAAGGCTTATACATGCTATTTATTATAGTCATTATTTTAGAATAGAGCCTATCAAAACATGATTATTATTTATTAATATTAAAAGCTCTATTTTGTTCATCTGCTAACTGAATTTTTAACAATGACTAATTTATGTTTAGTTTTACTAAAACACTTAGTTCTGGTACAGCTTAGTTTCAGACAACAGCCTGACATTCTACTATAAAAGATAGTCATATCTACATATACCGTTAAATATATAGAATTATTCTAATACAGTAGAGACTGTAGCAATAGCACTGGGGTCATTATAGGCGATTGTATTGCGACTTTCAAAATCAATATATCGATATTATTACATATGTCACCATCGGGATGGAACACTTTTTACCATTAAAGGTGTAATCAGAAGAAAAATCAGGACAGTTGCCAATTTATCTTCTATTTATTATAAAAAACAGAATGATATCGCCCTTAAATGTAGTTTTTTGCATAAGTATTTATTTTAACTAGATTATAGATAGGCTTTAAGGTGGATATTGTAATCAGGGTAATTTGCCGTTTGAAGTGATTTTTGTCCATTAAAAAAGGTCACTTATGTGACCTTTTTTAACATAATTAAATTTAGTGGTGGGTTGAGGTGTGCTCAACCGCTTCACTTTTCTTTGTGAATCGACGCTTGATAACAACAAAGAACACTGGGACGAAATAAATTGCCAATGATGTAGCAGCAATCATACCACCCAATACTCCTGTTCCTACGGCGTTTTGTGCGCCTGAGCCAGCCCCGTTGCTTAATACTAAAGGCATAACCCCAAGCATAAAGGCCAAAGATGTCATCAGTATTGGACGTAGACGCATTTTGGCAGCATCCAAAGTGGCTTCTATTAACCCTTTGCCTTCTTTCTCCATCAGATCTTTAGCGAACTCTACGATAAGAATGGCGTTTTTCGCTGACAAACCAATGGTCGTCAACAAGCCAACTTTAAAGTAAACGTCATTACCTAACTCCCGCATTGATGTTGCCAACAATGCACCGATAACCCCCAGGGGGACGACCAACATGACTGAGAACGGAATGGACCAGCTTTCATATAACGCCGCCAGACAGAGGAATACGACAATCAATGACAGCGCATAGAGAGCTGGGGCCTGATTACCTGACAGACGTTCCTGATAAGACATTCCAGTCCAGTCATAGCCAATTCCAGCGGGCAGTTGTGCAGCTAGCTGTTCCATCAGCGCCATTGCATCACCGGTACTTTTATCAGGAGCTGCTTCACCTACGATTTCCATAGAAGGAAGCCCGTTATAGCGTTCCAGACGGGGTGAACCATAAACCCACGGTTCTTTTGATACGTCTATGAATGCGGAAAACGGCACCATTTGGCCATGGTAATTGCGGATATATAATTTGCTAATATCGCTAGGTAACATACGGTAAGCTGCGTCAGCTTGGATATAAACTTTTTTGACTCGACCACGGTCAATAAAGTCATTGATATAAGCACCACCAAACATAGTGCCCAGTGTTGTGTTGATATTTGAAGTAGATATCCCTAACGCTTCTGCTTTTTCTTTATCGATATGGAGACGGTATTGCTGTGTGTCATTTTGTCCATTAGGGCGAACACTTCTGAGCATATCAGGATGCTGAGCAACCATACCAAGCAACTGATTACGTGCATTCGTTAATGCTTCATGCCCAAGGTTTCCTTTGTCAATCAATTGGAAATCAAAGCCACTGGCAGAACCCAACTCTACAATCGAAGGAATATTAAACGCAAAGACAACGGCTTCCTTAATTTGAGAAAAGTCAGCATTTGCTCGATCAACAATAGCAGAAACTTTATCTTTCTCATTCTTACGTTGATCCCAGTCTTTTAAACTGATAAATGCCAGACCGGTATTTTGCCCCTGACCAGCAAAACCAAAGCCGTTAACGGTAAACACAGATTTAACAACATCTTTCTCTTTGGTATAGAAGTAGTCATTGACTTGATTCAATACCTTTTGTGTCTGCTCCTGAGTGGAGCCTGACGGTAATTGAATCATTGCCAATAAAACACCCTGATCTTCGTCAGGCAGGAAGGATGATGGCAGACGGGTAAACATCAACGCCATACCTGCAATCAATGCAACATAGATCAACAAGTAACGCCCTGTACCACGCAACATCCGGCCGACGCTATCGGTATAATGGAGGGTGCTCTTTTCAAACAGACGGTTAAACCAACCAAAGAGTCCTCTTTGAGTGTTATGGCTACCTTTGGCAACGGGTTTGAGCATGGTTGCACACAAAGCTGGCGTCAGGATTAAGGCTACCAGAACAGATAATATCATTGCAGAAACTATAGTGATTGAGAACTGGCGGTAAATTGCCCCTGTAGCTCCTCCGAAGAATGCCATTGGTACAAATACAGCAGAAAGTACCAGTGCGATACCGACTAGAGCGCCTTGAATCTGCCCCATTGATTTTTTGGTAGCTTCCTTTGGCGATAGACCTTCTTCCTGCATGACACGCTCGACGTTTTCCACCACAACAATAGCATCATCGACCAGCAAGCCGATGGCAAGCACCATGGCAAACATCGTCAATGTATTGATGGAATAACCAAAGGCTGCAAGAATGGCGAATGTGCCAAGCAATACAATCGGAACCGCAATCGTTGGAATCAGAGTCGCCCGGAAGTTTTGCAGGAACAGGTACATAACAACAAACACCAGCAGGATAGCTTCTGCCAATGTTTTCACCACTTCGAAAATAGATATTTTAACAAATGGTGTTGTGTCATACGGATATACAACAGTCAGCCCATGCGGGAAGAATGGCGACATCTCAGACAATGCTTTTTTGACGGCTTTGGATGTATCCAGTGCGTTGGCACCTGTAGCTAGTTTGATACCGATACCAGCTGCAGGTTTGCCATTGAATCGGCCAATGATATTGTAACCTTCAGCACCTAGTTCAACGACAGCAACATCACTCAAATTAATTTTTGATCCGTCAGGATTCACGCGTAGCAGAATTTTGCTGAATTCTTCCGCAGAACTGAGGCGAGTTTGTGCAATGATCGACGCATTTAATCGTTGCCCCGGAACTGGTGGTGTTCCCCCTAACTGCCCACCTGCAACCTGATTGTTTTGTGCTTTAATTGCATTAACCACATCCAAGGGGGTCATTTTATAGTTAAGCAGCTTTTCAGTATTGAGCCAGATACGCATCGCATATTGTGTACCGAACAGCGTTGTTTCACCCACGCCTGTAACGCGGCTCAAGGAATCTTTGACATTGGCTCCGACGTAGTCGGAAATATCATCTTGACTCATGGAACCATCTTGGGAGTTGAAACCAGCCACCATCAAAAATGAATTAGTTGTTTTCTCAACATTGATCCCTTGTTGCTGAACTTCTTGAGGTAACAGAGGCATCGCCAATTGCAGTTTATTCTGTACCTGCACTTGAGCAATATCCGGGTTCGTGTTCGCCTCAAAAGTCAGCGTGATATTCATGTGACCGGCAGAATCACTATTGGAGGACATGTACACTAGATTATCGATGCCATTCATATTCTGTTCGATAATCTGTGTCACAGTATTTTGTACTGTAGACGCATCAGCTCCAAGGTAAACTGCCGAAATAGAAATAGCGGGTGGCGCAATAGCAGGGTATTGCTCCACGGGTAATTTCATGATTGCCAGCAGACCAGATAGCATGGTGATAATTGCAATTACCCATGCAAAGATTGGTCGCTCGATAAAAAACTTAGGCATGAATCACCGACTCCTTATTGAGGCTTTTTTTCAGGCTCAGCTTGATTAGTCGCAGGCTTGGCATTTAGATCAGTTTCTACTGGATTAACCGTTATTCCCGGCGCTATTTTCTGTAATCCAGTGACGATAACTTTATCTCCAGATTTCAAGCCTTCCGTCACCAGCCATTTGTTACCGAGTGCCTGAGTAGCACTGATATTACGTACTTCTACTTTGTCACCTTTATCGACAACCATAGTAGTCGCTTGGCCGCGAGGTGTCCGGGTAACAGCTTGCTGAGGAATCAAAATTGCATTCGGACGGACACCCTCTTCCAGTTTGGTACGGACAAACATGCCAGGAAGTATTTCTTCATTTGGGTTCGGGAAAACAGCACGCATAGTGATAGAGCTTGTAGTTTCATCAACCGTCACGTCTGAAAACTCAAGATAACCTTCCTGACTGTACTCTTGTCCAGAGTCAGTAATTAGGCGAATTTTGGTTTTTGGGGTTTCTTTTTGAACGACTCCTTTTGCAATTTCATTTTTAAGTCGCAGATAATCATCACTTGATTGGGTGATATCAACATAAATAGGATCTAACTGTTGAACAGTTGTTAAGGCTGAACCTTGGTTAGCAGAAACCAGTGCACCTTCTGTGACGGTGGATTTACCCGAGCGGCCGGAAATAGGAGACGTGACTTTGGTATAGGCCAGATTGATTCTGGCACTTTCCAATGCAGCCTGAGCGGACTGAACATCTGCGTTTGCTTGTGCATAATCAGACGTTGCTTTATCAAATTCCTGCTTACTTACATACTGTGTTCCCAGCAATGATTTATAACGTTCAACGGTTAAATGAGAGACATTCTCATTAGCCTGCGCTCTGGCTAAATTTGCCTTAGCCTTGCTGTAATCTGTTTGATAGGTTGCCGGATCTATCTGGTATAACGATTCTCCAGCAACAATATCACTTCCTTCTTTATAGTTACGTTTCAGAATAATACCACTGACTTGAGGCCGAACCTCCGCAACACGATAAGCCGTTGTACGGCCTGGCAATTCCGTGATCACTGTCAGAGGTTCTGCTTTCAGCGTTACGATCCCGACCTCAGGAACATGCTGGCCGGCAGCTCCAGCTCCTTTCTGTGCGTCTTTATTGTCATTACATCCAGAAAGAATAAAACCGCCTGAAAGCACCAGTAGTAATGTAGCCAGAGGTAAAACGCCCCTGTTTTTTCGCATAAGTAAACCTCAATTTTTCAATGTTGATTCTCTGAACAAACAAGTGAAATCATTACTTCATTGATTAAGGGTGCTATAGTACAAACATACATGAATGTATGTAAATCAGCCTCAGTCAAAAACAAAGTTTATGGCACGAAAATGGCACGAAAAACTAAACAACAAGCAAAAAAAACTCGTCAACAAATCATAGACGCTGCGATAAAGACTTTTTCTGAGCGTGGTGTTTCTGCTACTTCATTGGCAGATATCGCAACAGCAGCTGGTGTAACGCGTGGAGCAATTTATTGGCATTTTAAAAATAAAACGGATTTACTTTCCATTGTTTGTAAAATTCCAGAAGATAAAATAGACGCATTAGAGAAAGAGTATCAAGCAAAATACCCTAATAATCCACTCCTGGCGTTGAGATCTTTATTAATTTTTATGTTAGGAATGATGATGGATGATCCTCAAAGTCACCTGTTGATGGAAATTTTTTTCCATAAATGTGAGTTCGTAGGAGAAATGTCTTCATTAGCGGAGGAGCTTCGGGAGGCATGTATTTCCGATTACGAAAGAATTGAAAAAGCGTTGGAAGCGTGCATTCAATCTGGAGAATTACCTTATAACCTAGATCTCAGACGTTCTGCGATAATGCTGAAAGCATTGATGACGGGATTATTGGAAAACTGGTCATTCGCACCGGACAGTTTTAATATTCAAGAGCAGTCAGCGTATCTGGTGGACAGCTTTATCGACACACTTAAATATAGTCTCCACGTGCGGAATCGCGAAGAAAATTTTTTAACGCGTTGAGATTATCCATTGCACTCAAAGAGCAGAAGCCTCAAAACGAATTAAAATTGTTCTTAATGTCTGATGCTGTGATTGCTGGTCTAGCCGGGCAAATTCCCAAAGAAGGTTATAATTTAAAACAGATGTTAGAAATTTTGACGGCTCAAAATGTCGAAGTGAAATTGTGCAAAACCTGCACGGATGCCAGAGGAATTAGCGGGCTGGCATTATTCCATTATCTGCAAATAATGAGTAGATGAATTCATGGTTCCAGCTAACCGATATTTGGGTATTTTGCTTAATAAGGGGAGTTCGTGTAGCAAACTCTCCGATAAATTATTTTTTCGCTTTGCGTTGATGATAAGTCTGTTTTTTCTCCTGTCATCTCTATTTTCTCCTGCAAGTGCGGCATTCAGTAGCGATGTCCCAACCCGTAACGATATTCAAAACCAGCTTAAGAGCCTGACAGAACGTAAGGAACATACGGTTGAAGAAAGAGTATCCATATCTGATTTGGAAAAAACACTTTCTTTCTTTGACAGGATAGAACAAGTGAAGTTGGATACCGAGCTACTTCACAAAAATTGGCAAGAAGCGCCACAAAAAGCACGTCAGGTTATGACTAAATTAGAAAACCTGAAAAGTAGCACTCAGCAAGATAAAAATGAATACATAGAGGCGCTGGAAAGATTATCTCTTAAACAGCTTGAAGCGAAGCTAAATACTACATGGAATAGTTTGCAACAGGCACAGGAAAATCTTGGAAGCTACAATAGTCAGTTGATTGGGTTGCAAACACAGCCAGAACGAGCACAAAACGTGTTGTTTCAAAACATGCAGAGATTACAGCAAATTCGTAATCAACTTAATAGTGCATTGACTGAACAACCAGAATACAGTCGTACCCAAATGGAGTTGTTGCAGGTAGAACAATCTTTCTTGATGTATCAAAATGCGTTTCAAAAAACATCCTTGCAAGCGAATATTCAGTTGCAGGTGCTCCTGCGACAGCAAAGGGATTATACGACGTATCAGATTAGACAACTGGAGAATTACGTCGAATTTATTCAAAATGTGTTGAGTGGAAAACGCCTGAGCATATCTGAAGAAACAGCTAAAGAAGCCCAAAATCAGGACGGAAAAAATTCACATATTCAGGATAATCCACTGATTCAGCAGGAAATTGAAAATAACCATGAACTCAGTGAACGATTGATTGCGGCAACACGAGACAACAATCAGTTGTTCCAGAAAAATATTAGTGTCAAAAATTATCTGGAAAGAATCATTCAATCCGAGCGGAATTTAAAAGAGCAGGTCAAGGTATTACGTGGCAGCTTATTATTATCGCGTATTTTATTTCAAGAACAGTTGAAAGTCCCTCAGGATATTCTGACAAAAGATTTGCCGACAAAAATTGCTGACTTGCGTCTGGAGCAGTTTGAAATTACTCAGGAACGGGATCTTATTTATCAGAATGATGACTATATCGTCGATTTATTGAAAGATAGTCACAATAAAATAAAGAACGAATCCGCTGAGATGATGGAAGAAATTCACAATGCCCTCAATAAGGTTGTGGATGTTCGCCGTGGGCTTCTGGATCAGCTAAATGATCAGTTAGGAAACCAAATTACTCATGCCATCAACTTACAGATGGATCAACAGGAGTTGTTGGATGTTACCCATTCGTTGGAACAAACGCTTGTTCAGCAGATTTTTTGGGTGAACAGTAACAAACCGATGAACTTAGTTTGGCTGAAATCCCTGCCCGGACTGATTCAGGGAGAATTGAGCCACTTAAATGTTCGATTTAACTTCAGTGGGCTTATCACTGGGCTAAAAGATTCCATCCATTTCGTTATCCCTCTCATACTGGTTGGCTTATTTTTACGTTGGCAGACCAAAGGCATTAATGAACAGTTGAAGAAAATTGCAGATGAAGTGGGGCAATTTCATCGTGATAGCCAATTACACACGCCACTGGCATTGATTCTGACACTGATAAAAACATTACCACTGGCTTTTATCGTTCTGGCAATAGGTTATTGGTATTCGAAATCAGGTGATAACCTGGATGATTTGATTTGGGGGTTTTCCCGTCAATTGGCATTATTTTGGATTATATATAGTTGTAGTTACCAAATTCTTACCAAAGATGGAATTGGAGAGAGTCATTTTTTTCTGGACAGAGCGGTCTGCATTTTATTTCGCAAAAATCTTGTACGTTTATCGATAGCATTACTGCCTATTTTATTCTGGATAACATTGGGTGCAAAACATCCCCTGAGATTGTCTGATGATGTCATTGGTCAGTGTATTGTATTTATTTGCCTATTCTTGCTTTTCTTTTTTATTTTTCCATTCTGTCGGTATATATGGCGTGAAAAGAATTCACACATGATTCGCACTATCGTGGTGACAGCATTGACGTTTGCACCATTGGTACTAATGGTATTGATGGTATCCGGCTATTTCTACACGACTTTGCGCTTGGCAGAACGTTGGCTTTACAGCCTGTATTTACTGTTTTTCTGGCATATCAGTTATCAGGCTTGCTTACGGGGATTGAGTATTGCCGCTCGCCGCATTGCCTATCAGCGGGCTGTTGCCCGTCGTCAGTCCCTGGCGAAAGAAGGGGCAGAAGGTGAAGTTGTGGAAGAACCCCCAATGGCTTTGGATCAGATTAACCAGCAGTCATTGCGTTTGACGACGATGGTACTGTTTTTGGTCTTCCTGGGAGCGTTTTATTGGATTTGGTCTGATTTGGTGACGGTGTTTTCTTACCTCGACAGGATCAATCTGTGGCAATACAGCACAACAACAGAACTGGGAAATGTTCTGAAATACGTTACCCTGAAAGACTTGATGCTATCGATAGCAATGCTTGTGATCGCATGGGTCATGATGAGAAATCTGCCGGGATTATTGGAAGTCTTGGTGCTTTCTCGTCTGCAATTACAGCAAGGTTCCTCATATGCCATTAAGACAACATTGACTTACTTAATCATGGGTGTTGGAGGAATTACTGCTCTAGGAACTCTGGGTGTTTCATGGAATAAATTACAGTGGCTGGCGGCAGCTCTTTCAGTTGGGTTAGGTTTTGGTTTGCAGGAAATCTTTGCTAACTTTGTTTCAGGCCTGATTATTTTGTTTGAGCGCCCCGTTCGTATTGGAGATACAGTAACAATAGGAACTTACTCTGGTTCGGTCAGTAAAATCCGTATTCGTGCGACAACAATCACAGATTTTGATCGCAAGGAAGTGATTATCCCTAATCGTGCATTTGTAACGGAACGGTTAATCAACTGGACACTTTCCGATACTGTCACGCGGATTATCATTAAGGTTGGTGTCGCATATGGCTCTGATCTTGATAAGGTAAAAGAGATTTTGTTAAAAGCAGCAAACGATAATTCCCGAGTAATGAGCGAACCGGGGCCACAAGTCTATTTTATGAGTTTCGGTTCCAGTACATTGGATCATGAATTAAGGCTCTATGTTCGAGAATTGGGCGATCGCAGTCGCACAGTGGATGAAATAAACCGCAGTATCGATAAATTATGTCGGGAAAATGGTATCAACATCGCATTTAACCAGTTAGAAGTTTACTTGCACAATGGGCAAGGTGATAGCTTGCAAGAGGTGCAGAAACCATTAAATGGTGATAACCACCACCCAGATGGTCGTTTTTAAAAAATGAAGCCTGATGAAATAGGAATTAGTTTTACTTATTTCTCAGGTTGTTGAGACTGTTTTTTCAGTTTCCCCTGAAAATCGTGTTTGGCTATCTCTAATGCAGCTAGTGCGATGGCAGGGGAAATTTCATTGCATTCGAGCAGGTAAATAAGATCTACTGCCAGTTGTACTTCAGGTGATGCTTGTTCAAGAGTCATAACGGTCTTTTTATCCTTCTGGTTAATCTGAATGTTCTTGTTTTTCTATTGATTTTTCGATACGCATCAGTGCCTGACGACAGCGGGCAAGCCTTCCTGCCAGAGCTGCGATTTCTCTTTGCAATTTAGACCTGTTGGCTAGTATAACTTGCTTATTTAATTGCAATTCTCTGTCATCGATCATTGCAATTAAACGGCGTTCATAATCTTGGTGCTCTGCCAGACGTTGATAAAGATCGCGTTGTTGTGATCGGTGTTCAAATTTATCTTCCTGTTTTCGCAGCGTTTGGGTTGCTATTTCACGCTTCAATGCCTCAATTTGTGTTACCAAGCGTTCAGAAAGGAATTTAACCTGTTCAATACGATAGTCGTTTACACAAGCTTTTAACTGCCCCATATTTTGTTTAATTTCTTGCATGTATCCACTGAGTTTGTTGCTATGATGGTGGAATAGTGTCCGATCAAAACGTGCGATGGAAAAAGGCGTATCGTGTAATAAAGTGAGGTCTTTTTCCAGAATACTGATTTGTTTTTCAAGTGCATTTAATAAATTTTGTATGCTCATCAGTATCTCGTTATCGTTAATAATCTGTTCGTTAAAGGCGATTTCGTTGGCCTATCTTATTTGGCCACGATGTCATCCTATTTGATAGACGCGGAGCTTGACCTAGATCAACAAAATATAGGCTGTAATTTGGATTACAGTTGCTTTTTTTCAATAGTTTGAATAAATTTTACCGTTTTCGTTTTTTATAAACTGGCTGGCATTGATTATGACCGCTAACGCACAACAACTGCAATTAATTAAAGATAGTATTGAAACAATTCCTGATTATCCAAAAGCGGGAATACTTTTTCGTGACATTACCACATTACTGGATAATCCTGCTGCGTACCAAGCTACAATAGATCTATTAGTTGCGCATTATCAAGGAAAAGGCATCACGAAAATTGTTGGTACTGAAGCTCGTGGTTTTTTATTCGGTGCTCCTGTTGCGCTGCGTCTGGGTGTCGGTTTTGTTCCTGTCCGTAAAAAAGGTAAGTTACCGCGTGAGACGTTAAGTGAAACTTACGATCTGGAATATGGTACTGATACGTTGGAAATCCATAAGGACAGTATCAATGAGGGGGAAAAAGTCCTGGTCATTGATGATCTACTTGCAACGGGTGGTACGATTGAAGCTACGGTACGCCTGATCCGCCGTTTGCGGGGGGAAGTTTCAGAAGCAGCGTTCATTATTGGGTTACCGGATTTGGGTGGCACCGAACGCTTGAAAAAACAAGGCATTGATAGCTATACAATCATTGAGTTTCCCGGTCACTGATTGTTCTCATTTTCGCATTATTGATACATCAGCCTCGCCGTTCATGGTGAGGCTGTGCTAGCATGATAGTCAGTCATGTTCAATTTCCTCGGTATTCATGAGCTATCAGGTACTTGCCCGTAAGTGGCGCCCACAAATATTTTCTGACGTGATCGGTCAGCAACATGTGTTGACTGCATTGGCGAATGGTCTTGAACACCAGCGTCTCCATCACGCTTATCTTTTTTCCGGCACTCGAGGTGTAGGTAAAACCACAATCGCACGTCTGTTGGCAAAAGGACTGAATTGCGAAAAGGGTATTACAAGGACTCCGTGTGGTCAGTGTGTAAACTGTCTCGAAATTGAACAGGGGAGATTTGTCGATCTGATTGAAATCGATGCAGCTTCCCGAACAAAAGTAGAGGATACCCGTGAACTACTGGACAATGTTCAGTATGCTCCGGCCCGAGGCCGTTTCAAAGTTTATCTTATTGACGAAGTTCATATGCTCTCTCGCCATAGCTTCAATGCTTTGTTGAAGACATTGGAAGAGCCGCCTGAGCATGTGAAATTCCTTTTGGCAACGACAGATCCACAGAAACTGCCCGTAACTATTCTTTCGCGTTGTTTGCAATTCCATTTGAAGGCGCTTGATGTGAATCAAATCAGCAATCAATTGGAGCATGTTCTGAATGCGGAACAAATAGAAAGTGATGTTCGTGCCCGACAGCTTCTTGCCCGTGCTGCGGATGGCAGTATGCGTGATGCCTTGAGTTTAACCGATCAGGCTATTGCTCTTGGCGGAGGCAAACTGACATCTGATATTGTCAGCCAGATGCTGGGAACATTGGATGATGCCCAACCATTGGAGATGATCGAAGCGTTGGTTCGTGCTGATGGCCAACAAGTGATGGCTTTGGTTGAGCAAGTTGCATCCCGAGGTATGGATTGGGAAAACTTGTTAGTCGAAACACTGTCGTTGTTGCATCGCATTGCGATGCTTCAATTATTACCTCAGCAACCTGAGAATGATCCTTCTTCGGTAGAAGGGCGTTTGCGTTTGCTGGCAAGATCGATTTCCCCTACTGATTTGCAAGTTTATTATCAGGCATTATTGGTTGGGCGCAAAGAACTCCCTTATGCCCCAGAGCGTCGAATGGGGGTTGAGATGGCGTTATTGCGAGCTTTGGCATTTCACCCCAAAACGGTCATTGATGAAACACCACCACCTACAGTGGAAAGGCCCTTGGTGCCAATAGTATCAGCACCTGTATCTCCGGTTCAGCAAATCCCAAATAACCGGGCAAATGAGAACCCTGAACAGAGAACACTTCAATCAACGGACAGCGAGTCTATGGCAAGCAGTCCGACAGCAAAATTATTGCAAGCGAGGAGTTCACTTACTCGTCAAGGACAAACTCCACCAAAAAAGCCTGAGCCGGCAGAGTCTGCGAAGGCTAAGCCGGCAAGTTCGGCTCTGGAGAGATTGGTGGCGGTGGCTGAGCAGCGCCCTCAATCATATATTCCTAAAACACAAGAGCCTAAACCGATAAAGAAAGAGGCGTATCGCTGGCGAGCCACAAATGCGCATGTTGAAGAAAAACAATCACCGGTAACAACGCCAAAAGCGATAAAAGCGGCGCTTGAGCATGAAAAAACAGCAGAATTAGCCGTAAAACTGGTTGTCGAATCGATACAAAGGGATTCATGGGCAGCGGAAATTGATAAACTGAATATTCCAAAATTAGTTCAGCAGGTCGCGTTAAATGCATTTAGAGAACAGATGGATGAAACTCGGTTCTGTCTGCATTTGCGTTCAAAGCAGCGCCATCTTAATTCGGCATCGGCACAGGAATCATTGGCTGAAGCATTAAGTGCATTGCATGGAAAACCTATTGAACTCAGTATCATTGAAGATGATAATCCTGCGGTAAAAACGCCTCTGGAATGGCGACAAGCCATTTATGAAGAAAAATTGGCACAAGCGCGCCAATCCATTATTTCGGATAGAACGATTCAAACACTTCAGCAGCTATTTGATGCAGAATTAGATGAAGAAAGTATCCGGCCTGTTTAACCGCCGCAGTGTATCTTTATGCTGTGGCTATAGCGAAGAGAGAGAATTATGTTTGGTAAAGGTGGTTTGGGTAATTTGATGAAACAGGCCCAGCAGATGCAAGAAAAAATGCAAAAAATGCAGGAAGAAATTGCAAGCCTGGAAGTGACGGGGGAATCCGGTGCGGGTCTGGTGAAAATCACTATTAATGGCGCACACAACTGCCGTCGTGTAGAAATCGATCCAAGTCTGATGGACGATGACAAAGACATGTTGGAAGATCTGATCGCTGCTGCGTTCAATGATGCGGCTCGCCGTATTGAAGAAACCCAGAAAGAGAAAATGGCCGGTGTTTCCAATGGAATGCAATTGCCACCAGGCTTTAAGATGCCATTCTGATGCAAACCAGCCCTCTTCTTGAATCATTGATGGAAGCACTACGCTGTTTGCCCGGCGTAGGCCCTAAATCTGCTCAGCGGATGGCATTTCACCTATTGCAGCGGAATCGTAGTGGGGGAATGCGGTTAGCACAGTCACTGACGAGAGCGATGTCTGAAATTGGCCATTGTCAAGATTGCCGGACATTCACTGAACAGGAACAGTGTACGATTTGCGCTAATCCCCGTCGTCAGCAAAATGGACAGATCTGTGTGGTAGAAAGCCCTGCTGACATTCATGCCATTGAGCAGACAGGTCAATTTGCGGGACGCTACTTTGTCCTGATGGGGCACTTATCACCTTTGGATGGTATCGGGCCAATGGATATTGGTTTGGATCGTTTAGAAGAACGATTATTTGCTGAAACGTTGTCAGAAGTCATTCTGGCAACGAACCCAACCGTCGAAGGAGAGGCAACGGCAAACTATATTGCAGAAATCTGCTCTCAGTATGGTGTGACAGCCAGCCGAATTGCTCACGGGGTTCCTGTGGGTGGTGAGCTTGAAATGGTGGATGGCACGACCTTGTCTCATTCACTGGCTGGCCGTCAAAAAATCACTGATTTGTGATTTATTCCCCTAATTCAAATGGGAAAATTCAATGGATGGTGCTGCGGTTAATGCCGCCATCCATAACAGATTTACGCACTCATCAAACTAAATTTTTCATTCTTCTTGTTTTTCTAACTTGAAACTCTCCAGATCTATCCCCATTTGATTACCATCATCCGATTTTACATATCTGAACTGGATTTAGATTGAGGTAATAAATGAACATGAAAGGTCAGGAAACCCGTGGATTTCAGTCTGAAGTCAAACAACTGTTGCAGTTGATGATCCACTCTCTCTACTCCAACAAAGAAATTTTTCTTCGTGAACTGATTTCGAATGCCTCTGATGCGGCTGACAAATTGCGTTTCCGTGCATTGTCTACACCTGATCTGTATGAAAATAATGGTGAATTACGCGTTCGTCTAGCTTGTGATAAAGAGCAAAAAACCATCACCATCAGTGATAATGGTATCGGTATGTCCCGTGATGAAGTCATCGATAATCTGGGAACGATTGCAAAATCCGGCACTAAAGCATTTCTTGAATCCATCGGTTCTGATCAGGCAAAAGACAGCCAATTGATTGGCCAATTCGGTGTAGGTTTCTACTCTGCATTTATCGTTGCGGATAAAGTTACTGTACGCACCCGTGTAGCTGGTGCTGCGGCTGATCAAGGCGTATTCTGGGAATCAACGGGGGAAGGTGATTATACTATTGCTGATATTGAAAAAGCAGAGCGAGGTACAGAAATCACCTTGCATCTGCGTGACAGCGAAAGCGAATTCCTCAATGACTGGCGTCTTCGTTCTATCATCGGCAAGTATTCTGATCACATTGCTTTACCTGTTGAGATTGAAACTCAAACTAAAAATGAAGAAGACGACTCGGTTACAATCACATGGGAAAAAATCAATAAAGCCCAAGCTTTGTGGACTCGCGGTAGAGCAGAAATCAGTGATGAAGAATACCAAGAGTTTTATAAGCATATCTCTCATGACTTTGCCGACTCTCTGATCTGGAGCCATAACCGTGTTGAAGGTAAACAGGAATATACCAGCCTGTTGTATATCCCTTCTCAAGCGCCATGGGATATGTGGAACCGTGAACATAAACATGGTTTGAAATTATATGTTCAACGCGTATTCATCATGGATGAAGCTGAACAATTCATGCCGAATTATTTGCGTTTTGTCCGTGGCCTGATCGATTCCAACGATCTGCCGTTAAACGTTTCCCGTGAAATTCTGCAAGACAGCACAATTACTCGTAACTTGCGCAGTGCACTGACTAAACGTGTATTGCAGATGCTGGATAAACTGGCAAAAGATGATACAGAAAAATACCAGACTTTCTGGCAGCAATTCGGTTTAGTGCTGAAAGAAGGGCCGGCTGAAGATGGTTCAAATAAAGAAACCATTGCTAAACTTTTGCGCTTTGCTACAACTCACAATGATTCTTCAGAACAAATCGTTTCTCTGGAAGATTATATTGGTCGCATGGCAGAAGGGCAGGAGAAGATTTATTACATCACTGCAGATAGCTATGCTGCGGCTAAAAATAGCCCACATTTGGAATTGTTCCGCAAGAAAGGCATTGAAGTACTGCTGCTGTCTGACCGTATCGACGAATGGATGATGAGCCATCTGACAGAATTTGATGGTAAATCATTCCAGTCTGTTAGCAAAGCTGATGAATCTCTCGATAAACTGGCGGATGAAAATAAAGCAGAGCAGGAAGAAGCAGATAAAAAATTGGAGCCGTTCGTTGAGCGTGTGAAGACCCTGTTGGGTGAGCGCGTGAAAGAAGTAAAACTGACTCACCGTTTGACTGATACGCCGGCAATTGTAACAACTGATGCCAATGGAATGAGTACTCAAATGGCGAAGTTATTTGCAGCAGCAGGCCAGTCTGTGCCGGAAGTGAGCTATAACTTTGAACTTAACCCAGAACATGATTTGGTTAAAAAAGCATCAGATGTTCATGATGATGCTCAATTTGCTGATTGGATAGAATTGTTGCTGGATCAAGCTCTGTTTGCAGAGCGTGGCACACTGGATGATCCAAACCAATTCATTCGTCGAATGAATCAATTGTTATTAACTGAAAAAGTATAATTTCATTGAGATCGCGATAAATAACCACGCTTCCATGGAAAAATGGAGCGTGGTTTATTTTTGTATAACGCGAAAACGTTTACCTGTTTTCTTGAGCCACTCCCCATTCAAGTGGTATGGTGGTTCGTTTTCTTTAAAAATACGAAAAGCAAATAGCAAGGGGATTTACGCGATGCGTATTATTCTGCTGGGCGCACCAGGCGCCGGTAAGGGGACTCAGGCCCAATTTATAATGGAGAAATATGGGATCCCTCAGATTTCGACAGGTGACATGCTGCGTGCCGCAGTAAAAGCGGGTACAGAGCTGGGTTTGCAGGCAAAGGAGTTGATGGATAATGGCAAGCTGGTGACTGATGAATTAGTCATTGCCTTGGTTAAAGAGCGCATCAAACAAGATGATTGCCGTAATGGCTTCTTGTTGGATGGATTCCCGCGTACTATTCCACAAGCTGATGCGATGAAAGAAGCGGGTATCAAAATTGATTCGGTTCTGGAATTTGATGTTCCCGATGAAATCATCGTTGAACGTATTATCGGTCGTCGAGTGCATGCACCATCAGGCCGTGTTTACCATATCAAATTCAATCCACCAAAAGTAGAAAACAAAGATGACGCAACTGGTGAAGAACTGACTATCCGGAAAGATGATCAGGAAGATACCGTCCGCAAACGCTTAGTTGAATACCACGCACAAACTGCGCCTTTGGTCTCTTATTACCAAAAAGAAGCACAGGAAGGTAACACAAAATACTTTAAACTTGATGGTACCCGTCAGGTATCCGAAGTGAGCGCAGAATTAGCCAGCATTCTGGGTGAATGATTTAGCGTATTTCTAAATAGTTATATCTTGAATTGCCAGAATAGTCAGGTGGTATTTGTACCGCCTGACTTTTTTGTATACCATTCCATGAAATGTTACATATGGCTATTAATCATGCCTTATACTAGGCTGTCAGGTATTTAAATGGAGCACCTAGGAATGAGTAGTAAGAAGTATGGTGTCCTATTGGTAAATCTTGGGACGCCAGATGCACCAACACCAGCAGCAGTAAGACGTTATCTGGCGAAGTTTCTGAGTGATAGAAGAGTCGTTGATATCCCACCATTAATTTGGAAACCTATACTGTACGGCCTTATTCTTCCTTTTCGTTCTTCTCGTGTTGCCAAACTTTACCAAGAAATTTGGACGGAAGAGGGATCTCCTCTACTGGTTTATGGTCGCCGTCAGCAAAAGTTATTGGATGAAAAATTAGCGGGTATCCCTGTTGTTTTGGGCATGACTTATGGTTCGTCTTCTTTGTCTCAGGCCATTGATAATTTGTTGCAACAAGGCATTGATAATTTGATTATATTGCCACTTTATCCCCAATATTCCAGTACTACTTCTGCTGCGGTATTTGATAGTATCAGTAAAATATTGCAGGGGTATCACACGTTCCCTAATCTGCATTTCATCCGTAGTTATGCCACGGAACCTACTTATATTGCGGCATTAAAAGAAACCATTGAACAGAGTTTTGAAAAACATGGTCGGCCGGATCGTCTGCTCCTTTCCTACCATGGGATCCCTGAACGTCTGGCCACGATGGGGGATATTTATCCGCTGGATTGCGAAGCAACGACCAAATTGTTGATTGAAGCATTGGACTATCCGGCTGATAGAATTATGATGACATATCAATCTCGTTTTGGTCGCTTACCATGGCTATCACCTTATACAGATAAAACAATGGCATCTTTGCCAGATCAGGGAGTGGAGCATATTCAAGTAGTATGCCCAGGATTTTCAGCGGATTGTTTGGAAACATTGGAAGAAATCAAGCAACAGAATAAAACTATCTTTTTAAGTGCGGGCGGGAAAAAGTTTGAATATATCCCAGCACTTAATGATAATGAAGCGCACATTTTGCTGCTCGAAAAGTTGATAAATACTATTATTAAATAATTTTCAACTGTTTGTTATGCAGTTTTATCTGCCAAAATGAGTGACAAACGTCAGTAATTATATGATTTTTAATGACATTGTTCTTAAATCGATAATGATTGTAAGCGAAAAAAAGCTTGCATATCAATGAAAAACAAAATTATTTGGATTGGACATATAGATAATGAGTGATAAACCTATTAAGCATCCCGATTTTTATGCGGAACATTCAGACTATCATCATCTGGCGCAGGAAGATGAAATTGATTTGTTTGAATTATTCTCCGTAATTTTCCAATCAAAATATTTGATCATTGCGGTATCTTTTATTTTTGCAGTTATTGGCTTCGGTGTTGCATCATCTTTGCCACAAAAATGGACTAGTACAGCCGCTGTGGTTAAACCGAGTCTGGAAGAGTTTCAGCCATTGAAAGATGAGTTAACGGGTTTGCACGTTCTAAGTCTTGAACCGAAAGTGACCGAAGAAATGTTGTATGAGCGTTTTATTGAGAACTTTAATTCACGTGTATCGCGTGAAGACTATTTGGTCAATACTAATTATTTCAAGGAATTGCTTGCTAAGAGTGATGATCATTCTGAACAGGAAAAAAGAAGACTTATCGAGCAAGTTGTCAATAAAAGTATCAATTCTTCTTCGCCTAAGGAAGATGATGAATTTAAGGAAACCAGGCTTTCTTTCAGTGCTGGTACAGCGCAAGATGCTTACAATTTGTTGAGTGGTTATATTAAATTTGTCTCTTCAATTGTTCGTGATCAAGTGAAAGATGAGTTGAATGATATGGTTCATCAAAAACTGGCTTATTCGCAGAAAATGTATAAACTTGATTTATCACGTATCGCTAACATGCGCAGTGTAGATATTGAACGACTGAAGTATGCGATTTCCATTGCTAACTCTGCCGGTATCAAAAAGCCAGCATCGAGTGGCGGAGCGGTGATCAAGGATGATCCGGATTATTCGATTGCGCTAGGTGCGGATGCATTGCAACGTAAGTTGCAGATTACTGAAGAAATTACTGATCCAACTAAAATTGATGTAGATTTACTTAACCGTCAGTTATATATCAAAAGTCTGGAGAAAGTGAGTATTGATAAGGTTAATTTTGAACCTTTCAAATATATGCAGGAACCTTATGAACCAACGTCAAAAGACTCACCCAAGCGTTTGTTGATTCTGATAGGTGCTGGCTTTATCGGATTTATTATGTCTATCATGTTTGTTTTGCTGCGTCATATGGTGAATAGCCGCCGGAAACAAGAAGCTTAATGTTATTAATGGTGATTTCTTGCCATAACTAACGCTTTTGACAGCCAATGTTAAGATAACATTGGCTGTTTTTATTTATGCCACTCTGTTTTCGCTTTGCCTCCAGTATTGTGACACATTATATTGTGCTAAAATGTCGTATATTTTGGCTCTGTAGCAGCAATTAATTATGAAATTCCCTGGTAAACGTAAATCTAAACACTATTTTCCTGTCAGTTTAAGAGATCCTCTCCTCCAACCCATTAAAGAGATGATGGACACTGAAAATAACCGAGCTTACATCGTCGGTATTGACCAAACACTGGTAGATATTGAAGCTAAAGTCGATGAGAGTTTTATTCAGCGTTATAACTTGAGCCAGGGACATTCGTTAGTTATTGAAGATGATGTAGCTGAGACGCTTTATAAAGAACTCACAGATAATAAGCTGATCAGCCATGAATTTGCAGGAGGGACTATTGGTAATACTTTGCATAATTATTCCGTTCTGGCTGATGACAAATCCGTATTGCTTGGTGCCATGTGCAATAATATCCAAATAGGGAGTTATGCCTATTGTTATCTGTGTAATACTTCCAGCCGTATGGATTTGAATCATCTTCAAGGAGTTAACGGCTCAATTGGTCGTTGTTTTACGTTAGTGGCGGAAAATGGTGAAAGAACATTTGCTATTAGCCCGGGTTTAATGAATCAGCTCCATCCAGAGAATATCCCAGAGCATATTATTGCGGAAGCGTCAGCATTAGTGATTACGGCGTATTTGGTGCGTTGCAAGCCTGGTGAACCAATGCCGGAAGCGACGATGAAAGCCATCGAATATGCGAAGAAATATAATGTGCCTGTTGTACTGACATTAGGTACAAAATACGTTATTGCTGATGATCCTCAGTGGTGGCGTGACTTTCTGGCTGAAAATGTTTCTGTTGTGGCAATGAATGAAGATGAAGCTCAGGAACTGACCGGCTTCAGCGATCCTCTGCTGGCAGCAGATATGGTGCTTAATTGGGTTGATTTGGTGTTGTGTACAGCCGGGCCTGCTGGATTATACATGGCAGGTTATACAGAAGAAGAATATAAACGACAGACATTGCATCCTCTGCTACCTGGTGCAATTGCGGAATTTAATCGTTATGAATTCAGCCGAGCGATGCGTAAGGTTGATTGCCAGAATCCAGTGCGAGTCTACTCCCACATTGAACCTTATATGGGGGGGCCTGAAAAAATCATGAATACTAATGGTGCAGGAGACGGGGCATTATCTGCATTGCTGCATGATATAACTGCCAACAGTTATCATCGTATGAATGTGCCGAACTCCAGCAAACATACTCGTTCTTATTTAACTTACTCCTCGTTAGCTCAGGTTTGTAAGTATGCGAACAGAGTCAGTTATCAGGTATTGAGTCAACATTCTCCACGTTTAACCCGAGGGTTACCGGAGAAAGAAGATAGTTTGGAAGAGTCGTACTGGGAACGTTGATATCGGTACATTGTATCAATATAAAATCTTAATCTTTCATTGGAATATCCCCAGATACGGGGATATTCCTGCGTAATAAATTATGCTGTTGAAGATGGAGCGATTGGGGAAACTAATTGTGGGGGATCTATCGGGCAACTGGCTTCATAATTTCCAGGCATTGCATCAGCCATCGCCCTTGCTATCTCATGTTCGCCAATAACGATCTGATTAGTGCCACGTTCTGTAATATAAGTGACTTCATCGTCGTAATGGGCACGTACGATGATATTGATATCAGGCCGTATTTCTCTGGCATTAGCGACAATTTCACCTGCTTCATAACCATTAGGGATTGTCAGAAATAACGTACAGGCACAGTCGAGCCGCGCCAGAGCCATAGTATCTTTATTGGCTGCATTACCCATCACTGTACTGATCCCCATTTCTCCCAGTTCTTCAAATCGGGCACGTGTATCTTCAATCACGACGACTGGGAAGTTTCTATCTTGCAAACGTTGGCATAGCAGATGCCCCACCCGACCGTAACCGACTACGATAGCATGACCGCAGATATTGACAGGGATCTGAGTTTCTTCTTCCAGTGTTTCCTCGAGTAACTGCTCTTCAATAGTTTCTGTCTTTTCCAAATAGCGATCCAACAAACTGAACAGGATAGGATTCAACATAATGGAAATCATGGCTCCGGCCAGTACAAGGTTACGGGCTTCTCCATCCAACAATCCTAGCGCAACGCCAAGTCCGGCCAGAATAAAAGCGAACTCACCGATTTGAGCAAGGCTCACAGAGATGGTTAAGGCTGTACGCCGTGAATGACCAAACATTCTGACTAGTACCATAGCTGCCAGTGATTTGCCAATAATAATGATGACAAGGGTTCCTAAAATAGCCAGAGGTTGTTGGAACAGAACCATTGGATCAAACAGCATGCCGACAGAGACGAAGAAAAGCACTGCGAAGGCATCACGTAGTGGTAAGGTATCTTGTGCTGCCCGATGGCTTAGTTCTGACTCATTCAGTACCATACCAGCGAAAAATGCCCCGAGAGCGAATGAAGCATCAAATAGTGTTACTGCACCATAAGCGACACCCAGTGCAATTGCCAGTACGGCCAGTGTAAAGAGTTCTCGAGAGCCTGTGCTGGCGGTTTTCGCCAATATCCAGGGGATTAATCTCCGACCGACGAAAATCATCAATAAAATAAAGGCAATCACTTTGCCGACTGTGATGGACAACCCAAGCAATAACTGACCAATATTCGCATTCTGGCTCTCCAGAATACCGGCTGCTGCGGGGAGTAACACCAACGCCAGAACCATTGCCAGATCTTCGACAATCAACCAACCAATGGCTATTTGTCCTCTTTGACTATCAATGAGCTGGCGTTCTTCTAATGCCCTGAGTAATACCACCGTACTGGCGGTGGATAGACAAAGGCCAAAAACAATGCCACTGAATAGTCCCCAACCGAGCAGTGCTGATAACCCTGCTCCTAATAAAGTTGCTACAGCAATCTGAGCGATGGCACCTGGTATGGCGATTGATTTGACAGCTAACAAATCTTTAAGTGAAAAATGCAGACCGACACCAAACATCAGTAGAATCACGCCAATTTCTGAAAGTTCTGGGGCCAGAGAGGTATCGGCAACAAAACCGGGTGTAAAAGGCCCCGCGAGTACACCTGCGACAAGGTATCCTACTAGAGGCGAGATTTTAAGACGTTGTGCAAGCATGCCAAGTAGATAGGCGAGAACAAAACCGCCAACAATGGTCGTGATAAGAGGTGTCGAATGCTCCATCAAGGCTCCTTCTGGGCTAGAGAGTTAATAAATTATATAGTTAAATCAGGTAATAATATTTTTTATAATTATTTCAAGATGAACCTGATAAAAAACATGCTGAATGGTGAAAACAAGAGTGATCTACATAAATGCTATTTTAATGTAAATTTATGTAGATCTTGTCATTATTTACGCTTGTTTACAAAGGGGGATGACATAGGGATTATAATACCTATCTAATTATTTTATTGAACATTTTAAGTTTTCTTTTCTATATTTGGCAGGAATAGTGTAAAAATGCCAAGAAATGGTAGGAAAGCACAAATTTTATAAACTAATTCGATACTGGTTTTATCTGCAACATAGCCGAGTACCGCGGCACCAATGCCCCCCATACCAAATGCCAGACCGAAGAACAAGCCTGCGATCATACCTGTTTTACCGGGAACAAGTTCTTGCGCGTAAACTAAAATAGCAGAAAACGCAGACGCCAATATAACGCCAATCACTACAGTCAGTATGCCTGTCCAGAATAAAGAGACATAAGGTAACAAGAGGGTAAAAGGAGCTACCCCGAGAATAGATCCCCATATGACATATTTTCGGCCTATTCTATCTCCAACCGGCCCCCCGATGAGGGTGCCTGCAGCCACAGAAAATAAAAAGATGAATAAGTAGATTTGGGCACTTTGCACTGACAAACCGAATTTCTGTATCAAATAAAAAGTGTAGTAGCTGCTGATGCTGGCGAGATAAAAATATTTTGAGAAAATCAGTACCAATAGAATGAAAAAAGAGCATATAACGGTTTTTCTCGGTAGGGCTGGCAGAGAAATGTGGCGAGAGGATTGGTGAATATTGGTTCGATGCTGCATTTTATACCATTGGCTAACTTGCAATAGGATCACGATCGCAAGTAATGCCGCCAGAGAAAACCAACCTATATTTCCCCTGCCATAAGGAGCGATGAAAATAGCTGCCAGTAGTGGGCCAAGTGAGCTTCCTAAATTCCCCCCGACTTGAAACAATGATTGTGCTAGTCCAAGACGTCCACCGGATGCCATTCGTGCAACTCGTGATGATTCTGGATGGAAAACAGATGAACCAGTTCCAACTAAGGCGGCAGCCACTAATATAACGGAAAAATTTTCGGCGTAAGCCAGCAGAAGCAGCCCCGATAAAGTAAATCCCATGCCGATAGGTAGTGAATAGGGCTGAGGATGCTTATCTGTATACAGACCTATAAGAGGCTGTAATAGTGAAGCCGTGATTTGATAAGTCAGTGTTATCATCCCAATCTGAATAAAACTCAGGGTAAATTCAGATTGTAATAGTGGATAAATCGCCAAAATCAACGATTGAATCATATCATTCAGCAGATGAGATAAGCTGATAGCACCAAGTATTGAGAAAACTGTCCGGTGTTTTTTTGTTGATGAGGCTGACAGAGATTTTACATTGCTTTGTTCACTCATATTTATTCGCTTATCAATGTGACTTGTAGGGAGATGGCTAGTGTTAAATAGTTGTTTAATTTTTACACCTTAATACATATTAGCCTGCTAATGAAATTTTATAGCATGGATATAATTTGATAGTTATCCCGAAAAGGTGAAAGAAGACATTATCTAATGACATAATTATGTAATCCTTATCAAAAAAACTCGATACATGATCATAGATACCCAATAGATTTCAAGTTGTCGTTAACAACATTGCAATTTGAAAGATGGTGGGTATCACTAATAAAAATTTAAAATACATGGAGATACCCATGAAATTTTCGTTTAAAGCACCAGTATGTGTCCTTGCTGTTTCTCTCTCATTGATACCGTTGGTAACTATTGCGTGGGAAAAAGATAAAACTTACGATATCACTATCTTGCATACTAACGATCATCACGGACATTTTTGGCAGAACGATTATGGTGAGTATGGTTTATCAGCTCAAAAAACCGTGGTAGACGCTGTTCGTCAGGAAGTTGCCAAGAAAGGTGGCAGCGTATTGTTATTGTCAGGTGGTGACATTAACACTGGCGTACCGGAATCAGACATGCAAGATGCAGAGCCAGATTTTAAGGGTATGAATCTTGTAGGCTATGATGCAATGACGCTGGGAAATCATGAATTCGATAAGCCTTTAAATGTGCTGTACCAACAACAAGAATGGGCAAACTTCCCATTTTTATCTGCCAATATTTACCAAACCAGCACGGGCAAGCGTTTGTTTAAACCTTATACCATATTTGATAAGCAGGGTGTGAAAATTGCTGTTTTTGGTTTGACGACTAATGATACGGCGAAAATAGGTAATCCAGCTAATTTTCCCGATGTTGAATTTCGTATTCCTGCTGAAGAAGCCAAAAAAGTTATTGATGAGCTGAAAAAGAACGAAAAACCAGATGTGATTATTGCTGCAACTCATATGGGGCACTATGACGATGGACATCATGGCACCAATGCGCCAGGAGATATTGAAATGGCGCGTAGTTTACCTGTGGGTTATTTAGATATGATCGTGGGTGGTCACTCACAAGATCCGGTTTGTATGTCCGCAGAAAAGAAAAATTATAAACAGATGGATTATATCCCAGGAACACCTTGTTCCCCAGATCGTCAGAATGGGACATGGATCGTTCAAGCTCATGAATGGGGAAAATATGTTGGCCGAGCCGATTTTCAATTCCGTAATGGTGAATTTAAGTTGGTGAGTTACCAATTGATTCCTATCAACTTGAAGAAAAAAGTAACTAAAGAAGATGGTAGTACAGATCGTGTTTATTATACACACGAAATTCAGCAAAACCCTGAGATGCTCAATTTATTGACACCTTATCAGGATAAAAGCAGCCAAAGACTTAATGTTAAAGTAGGCTCAGTAGATAACAAACTAGAAGGTGACCGTAGTAAGGTTCGTTTTATACAAACCAATATGGCACACCTTGTACTGGCAGCTCAGATGGAACGGACAAACGCTGATTTTGCTGTGATGAGTGGTGGTGGTATTCGTGATTCTATTGAACCGGGAAATATTACTTACAAAGATGTTATGAAAGTGCATCCATTCTCTAACCAGTTGGTTTATTTGGATTTTAAAGGTAGTGAAGTCTTACCATATTTGACGGCTGTTGCAAATATGGAAAAGGATTCAGGTGCATATGGCCAATTCTATAATGTAGGTTTTGTGGTTGATGGTAAGAATATCAGCGATGTAAAAATCGGCGGTAAGACATTAGATCCAAATAAAACTTATCGAATGGCTACCCTGAATTTCAACGCAATTGGAGGAGATGGTTATCCAAAGATTGATCATTTACCGGGTTACGTTGACACCGGTTTCGTCGATGCTGAAGTATTGAAAGGATATATTGAAAAACATTCACCATTGAATACCGCTGACTATGAACCCAAAGGCGAAATAGTGCATAAATGATAGCAACAGATTAAAAGATTATTGTTAGTTATCTGCATAAGAAGACCATCTATAAAATAGATGGTCTTTTGCTTACTATTATCTATCTATTTATTTATTTTTCTTACAGTTATTTAGAAGTGGTTATGCATAATTTAAACCCTCTGGATTTCAGGCTGTCACTAGAAATCCATAGGATATAAAATAGAGGTGGTTGAAATTAAACGTATACCTTTCGTCTTTCAAGTTGCCGCTTTGTTGGCTGCACTCATTCACCCCAGTCACATAGTTATCTATGCTCCTGGGGATTCATTCTCTTGCCGCCGCGCTGCATCTTGAAATCCATTGGATATATCTAATTTTTATTATAATTAATGAATTGTTTTCTTCTTTTATCAGCATATTAATTGACTTAAGATTGTTAATAACAATCTGATTGAAAAGTGATGGGGTATCTATTGTACTCTTTATATTTAAATGGATTACGTTAATTAAAATAGTCATTGTTTTTTTGCTACAGGAGAAGCATATCGATATTCTGATTTAGCACAAGGCTCTGTTTTAGCAAAAACAGAGCCAGCTCGAAAAAAATTAATGAAAGTTGCAATTTATTTTCAAATCTTAGCAATATCAGCAAATGGACAATTAAGTAATTGGCATAAATCAGCAGGAGATAATTCAATATCTAATCCGCGTTTGCCACCAGAAATAAATAGCGTTGACAATGTTTGTGCATGGCTATCTATAACCGTAGGGAGACGTTTTTTCTGTCCCAACGGGCTAATGCCACCGACTAAATATCCGGTAGCCTTTTGTGCCAACTGGGGATCGGCCATATCTGCTTTTTTGGCCTTGAAGACTTTAGCAATTTTTTTTAAATCAAGCTGCCCGGAAACAGGTGTGACAGCAACAGCAAGGTTTTTGGGATCGCCGTTCAAGGAGACTAGCAGTGTCTTAAATACTTGTTGGGCATCTAAACCAAGCTTTTTGACAACTTCGTCACCGAAGTTATATTCATTGGTATCGTGTTCATAAGGATGGAGTTTGAAATTAATTTTTTGCTTTTCCAATAAAACGATAGCGGGGGTCATATTTTTTCCTGTCATTCCTGTAAATAGAGTATTTGTTACAGGCAGCTATTCCTGCGATTTTACCAGTATCTGCCGTAAATTGTGATCACCGTGAAGGTGTAAGGCTCCCACGGCAACCAAATATTTTCCAACTGGTAAGTCTTGCAACTGCTTACTCCATTGATGATTACGTTCAGCCATTAAGATTTGATGAGTCTCTTCACAAAATGTCATCGGCAATACCTGATCTTGTTGCTCACAGTTATAATTCATCCACCAATTGATCATCGTCTGCAAAGCACGGGCATTGGTATGCCAATGGTTAAGTGTATCTTCCAATAGAGAAAGCCCACCATTTGGCAAATTGGTAAGTAAAGCAACCTGCGTATCGGTGCCTTCTAATTCAATGATGGGTTTATTCAGTGTTTTTGCACTATTCAACAATTGATAGTCAATGCCATATTGAGGACGTAACCCCAAATTTTGAGCTTGAGAAGTCTGTAATATTAATGCGACTTGCCATGACGGTAATGGATCGAGTAGCGAAACAGGATACTGTATTTCCTGGCTGTAATGCTGCAAGTAGTCAAAATATTCGGGAGATAAACGTTGTGATAAAGCAATCTGTTCTGGAAATCCTTCTTTGAAGGGGGGAGCTGCTTGTGTGATATCCGCTTCGACAATAAGAGCATCAGCTTGCTCCAATTGCTCCAATAGTACTTCAGAAAGTGGGAACATGTTCTTTGTTCCCATATGAATACTGCCGACAATATGTAATTTTTTATTTTGTCGCAGATTAATATCAAACGCAGGGTAGGGATAATGTTGTTGAGTATTAAACCCTAATATATCGCTGAAATATGTCATCAATTTCCCCATATCCCATACTCCGAAAGTTGACATTAATCTTTTCTAACATAATTTTTTGAATACGTTAGGATTTAGGTTTGAAACGCAATAACCGATTGGCGTTACTGACGACAGTAATGGAAGATAATGCCATTGCTGCGCCTGCAACGACAGGATTCAGTAACGTTCCGGTGAAAGGATATAAGATACCTGCCGCAATCGGAATGCCTAGCGTATTATAGACAAATGCGCCAAATAGATTTTGTTTCATATTGCGCAATGTGCCTTTGGATAATTCAACTGCATCAGCAACCCCGTGCAAACTATAGCGCATAAGAGTAATTGATGCAGTTTCAATAGCAATATCACTTCCATTTCCCATAGCGATGCCTACATCTGCTTGTGCCAATGCGGGAGCATCATTAATGCCATCGCCTATCATCGCCACTTTCAGCCCTTTTGATTGGAGTGATTGGATTGCAGTTGCTTTGCCATCAGGTAAAACACCGGCGATTACCTGATCAATCCCTGCTTCCCTGGCGATGGCGTTAGCAGTTACTGCGTTATCACCTGTCAGCATAACTAAACGATATCCTAGATGATGCAAACGTTTTAGGGCAGAAACAGTATCTTGGCGCAGAGGATCGCGGATAGAAAACAGAGCTGCGATCTTTCCGTTTACCGCAAGCGTAACGGGTGTTATACCTTTTTCTGCTTGTGCTGCAACTAATGATTTTAATTCTGTGGTCTCAACCTGATTTTGCTCAAGCAGGTTTTGATTGCCCAGCAGCAGAGCAGTATTCCCGATCTCACCTCTAATGCCGAGTCCTGCCAGTGTCCTGAACTGTTGTATTTCTGGTAATTTTTGCCCTTCAACTTTCATCAAAATGGCTTTTGCCAGAGGGTGGTTTGAACCATTTTCCAGTGCACCAGCCCACATCAAGACTTGTTCTTCAGTGAAGCCATTAAAGGTTTTTATCTCAGTGAGTTGTGGCATACCTTCGGTCAACGTACCTGTTTTGTCAAAAACAATGGTGTCCAGTTGGCTGGCTTGTTGCAGGGCATCAGCATCACGAACCAATATACCCAATTCTGCCGCCCGCCCAACGCCAGAAATGATAGACATGGGCGTTGCCAGCCCAAGTGCGCAAGGGCAAGCGATAATCAGTACGGTGGTTATGATTACCAGTGCATACATGACTTGTGGGGCAGGGCCGATAAAGTACCAGATTGCACCAGAAATGACGGCAATGGCAACGACAACAGGCACAAATATTGATGATATTTTGTCTGCCAGTTGGCCGATTTCGGGTTTGCTGCTTTGTGCCTGACGTACCAATTTGATAATGCGTGCCAGAGTTGTTTGGCTGCCGACTGCATTAGCTTTAAACAACACGGCTCCATCCTGAACGACAGTACCGGCATGAACAGTATCAGCGATTGATTTTTGTTGGGGAATGGCTTCCCCTGTCAGCATGGCTTCATCCAGCCAGACTGTACCCTGAATAATTTCACCATCAACCGGAACACGATCTCCCGTTGTCAGGCGCAATGTCATATTGGGAATAACATCATTCAATGGCAGTATTTTTTCGCCTTCTTCAGTCATCACCCGTGCAGTCGGTGGTGCTAAATCCAATAGTCTCTCAAGGGCCTTAGAAGAGCGCTGACGGGCGCGTTGTTCCAGTGCATGACCGAGGTTGATTAAACCAATGATCATCGCACTGGCTTCGTAATAAAGGTGACGGGCTTGAGATGGGAAAATCTCTGGCCATAGATTGACGCTAATGGAATAGAGCCATGCCACACCCGTCCCCAGAGCTACGAGTGTGTCCATCGTTGCACTGCCATTTTTCAGGCTTTGCCATGCATTGCGGTAAAAATGCCCGCCAGCAAATATCATCACGACCAGTGTAATCAGGCCAATAGTGAGCCAAATCGTGTGGTTTGCAGGTGTGAGTATCATATTATCGCCGATCATGCCCCAAACCATGATTGGCACACCAACCATTAAGGCAAAGGCAGACTGCCAGCGAAAACGGTGCATATTCGCTTGTGCAACCTGTTGCTGGCGCTCACGGCGTTCTGTTTCATCCTGAATGATTTCCGCACCATAACCTGCCTTGATAACTGCCTCAACCAAAGTATTTGGTGATGCTCTACCTGTAACCAAAGCGCTTCTTTCGGCAAGGTTTACTCTGGCATATTCCACGCCATCAACGGATTGCAGCGCTTTTTGTACTTTGCTGACACAACTGGCACAAGTCATTCCATCCAATAAGAGCTGAACACTCTCATCACCAATAGCGTCATTTTGGTTATTCACAACCTGAATTGATTCGATTAAATGAGTTTTTGTCTGAGTTGTTGTTACCGGAGATGCTTTTATTGAATAAGTATTTACTGAAGAGGAAAAGGTTGCCGCTGCCAAAGACTCCGGTGTTTGTGGGATAGATATTGTCAGCGGCTCAGTTTTTGGGAAATCATCTCCGGTAGCTAACGCGGCGTGGTATCCTGCTTGTTTAACAGCATCAATTAAAGAACGGCTTTCGGCTATACCGTAGATTTTTGCGCTTTGGGTATTTACCTCGGCAGCGATGACACCTTCCACCGCTTCTAAGGCTTTTTGTGTTTTACCTGCACACTTCATGCAGTTTAGACCTGAGAGTTGCAATTCAATATCAGGCCTTGTAGCGACAGTGGCTTGATAATCAATGGCAACAATAGCAGCAATTAACACATCGGGTGAAACTTCACCGATAACTTTGGCATAATTCAGACCTACACTTGCCTGTTCAACACCGGATATATTTTCAAGTGCTTTTTTAACTCTGCCAACACAGTGCATACAAGTTAAGTCTTGAAGTGCGAGAATGGTAGTTGTGGACATAGCAATATCTCCTGATACAGAGTGGTATACTTATCATTAAGGCTAAACCTTCCTGCAAGGGGAAGGTCAAGGGGGAAAGGTGAACATCAGTGAGATTGCACAGAAAACAGGTTTAACCAGCAAAGCGATTCGATTTTATGAGGAGAAAGATCTGATCACTGCTCCGATTCGGGGAGATAACGGTTATCGTTATTACCAACAAAAGCATGTTGATGAACTGATACTTCTGCGTCAGGCGAAAGAGGTGGGGTTCACTCTGGAAGAGTGCCGTGAGTTGTTGCGCTTATTTCGTAACCCTGGCCGCCACAGTGCGGATGTAAAAACGGCGACCCTGCAAAAAGTTGCAGAAATAGAAAAAACAATCACAGAATTACAAAAAATAAAGGAAACATTGCTGGCACTGGCAGCTGAATGCCCGGGAGATGATGGGGCTGATTGCCCCATCATTGAGCACCTATCGGGTTGTTGTATACATCATAGCTAGCGGTTTATGGGCCTTACCTTTAATGTAATTCCGTCAACGGCGATGACCTCAACTTCGGTATTGGCAGGAAGTTCTTGGTTACAATGAATGCGCCAACTACCATCCGCCAGCTTGACTCGGCCATAACCGTTTTCAGTACCCGTGATCAAACGGGTGCGAAGCCCGATTAATTGGTGATTTTTCTGATTGAGGGTCTTATCGCTGATTTGGCGTGGACGATGGCGCAACCAGCTACGCCATGCAATAACAGAAACCAGTGTTAAAACAGCGAACAGAACACCTTGCAGTTCCCAGCCCATATTAGGGAAAATCCATGTGATCAGGGCAACAACAACGGCTGCTGTTCCTGTCCACAAAAGGTATCCTCCCGTTCCCAGCAATTCAGCAATCAAAAGCAGGCCACCAAAACAGAGCCAGAACAAAGCTGGCTGAGCGGCGATCTGTTCAATCATGGCTATTTATCCTGTTTGCTCTTCTTACTTTCACCAATTAACTCAGCAATACCACCTATTGCCCCCATTAAATTACTGGCTTCCAGTGGCATCATAATAACTTTGCTGTTATTTGCTGCACCAATGTTGGTAAGGGCATCAGTATATTTTTGGGCGACGAAGTAGTTAATTGCCTGCATATCGCCATCAGCGATGGCATCTGAAACCATTTTAGTTGCACGGGCTTCTGCTTCTGCGGCACGCTCACGCGCTTCTGCTTGAAGGAAAGCTGACTGACGTTCACCTTCTGCTTTCAGAATTTGTGATTGCTTTTCTCCCTCCGCTTTCAGAATGGCGGCCTGACGAATGCCTTCTGCTTCAAGAATATCAGCACGCTTAGTACGCTCTGCTTTCATCTGGGCATTCATCGCAGAGATCAACTCCTTGGGTGGACGCACATCACGGATCTCAATACGCGTGATCTTGACACCCCACGGGTTGGTGGCTTCATCAACAATTGTCAGCAGGCGGCTATTGATGGAATCACGCTGGGAAAGCATTTCATCCAGTTCCATTGAACCCAGCACAGTACGGAAGTTGGTCATGGTCAGGTTAATGATGGACAATTCCAGATTACTGACTTCATAGGCTGCACGTACCGGATCGACAACCTGAATAAAGCAGACGGCATCAATGGTCACGTTGGCGTTATCGCGGGAAATGACTTCCTGCGATGGAATATCCAGAACCTGCTCCATCATATTGATTTTACGTCCAATCTTATCAATAAATGGCACAATGATGTGCAGGCCGGGCGTCAATGTGCGGGTATAGCGCCCAAAGCGTTCAACAGTCCACTGATAACCTTGTGAAACGGTTTTTACACAGGTAAAAACGATAACGACAGCAATAATGATAAAGATTGGTACAGCACCAAAAGAGAGTAAATCCATAACAATTCCCTTATTCACTAATTATGGAATAGATAAGTTTTTTTACTTAATAGAGTAAAGAGTATACATGACGACGGTATTTAGATGCTAGTGCATCGCTGCTTCCCAGAGCCGATAGAATATCCATCATCGTCTTTTTCACCGCGCCATCAGCAGCAGCAAGATCTTTTTTCAGAAAACCAAGCAGTAACTCTAGCGCTTCTTCATTACGACCAACTTCGTGTAACTTTGCAGCAAGTTGAATAGCCAACTCTGCATTTTCTGGTTGAGCAGCCAGTTCTTGCTGAAGTTGTCGAATTTCAGGTGAATCAGCCGCTTCTTTCTGAGATTTAATGTGCTCAAGTAACTCATGATAATGCTCGTCCTGCTCTTCTAATGGGACGATATTCAATATTTTTTGCGCTTCTTCAAGGTGATTAAGTGAAATGTTAACTTGAGCCAATAGTAATGTAATGTCTGTATCTTTTGGATTTTGCTGATGAATCTCTTTCAGCAAAGGCAGTGCTTCCTGATTGTTGCCTTCTGTAAGCAGAGCATTCACTTTTTCTAACGGTGATTTTTCTTCCTCAATAATAAGTTGGGAAAAAATGTTTCTGATGGCTTCATCAGTTTGGATACCTTCAAAGCCTTGGACAGGGCGCGCCTCTTTTACAAATAATACAGTAGGCAAACTACGTACACCAAATTGTGCTGCGAGATGAGGAAGTTGGTCACAATTGACTTTAGCCAGAGTAAATTGTCCGGCATATTCATGGGCTATTTTATCAAGCGTTGATTCTAATTCATGGCAATGCAGATCCTGTGGAGACCAGAAGTAGAATACGACAAGCTGAGTAAGTGAGTGCTGAACGACTTGAGCAATATTCAACTCATCAATATTGGTGATATAGGCGGTATTATTGTTGGTATTCACTGTAGGTTCCATGGGCATTTCTCTCTGGTTTGTTAATAAGGGATCATATTGAATAAATAAGACTCGTTGGTGCCTTTTTCAATGTTCATTAACTTAGTCTGCGAACAATTTTGTCGAGCCATTTTTCCGGGAGTATACGACGCGCTATTTTTACTGTGTGAGTCAATAATGTAACAGAATAACGTAATTTGGGGTTGGGGCTTTCCAGAGCATGAATCAGTTTAGTCACGACATCCTCAGGCATTAATGTAAGACGGCGTGCCAGGCTTGTATTTTCGACAGGATTATCTTGCTGGGTTTGATTCACATTTTCCGTAAAACGCGTATTGATTGGACCCGGTTCTATCAGGCTTACTTTAATGTCCGTATTTGCCAGTTCTCCACGTAAAGCATCAGACCATGCTTCAAGGGCATGCTTACTGGCTGCATATGCTCCACGGTTTGGTGAAGAGATTAACCCCATAATAGAACTGGTTTGAACAATTCGGCCTGCGCCATAGGCACGGATGGCTGGCAATAACAGACATGTCAGTTGATGGGTGCCAAAGAAATTGGTGGAAAATTGCTTTTCCATTTGCTCGCGGGTAATGCTTTCCAGTGAACCGTATAGGCCAAATCCCCCATTATTGAATAATCCGAACAAATGGCCGTTGGTTAATTCGATCACCTTCTTTGCCGCGTGTTCAATACTGTCTTTATCATCTAAATTCAACTCAATGGGTTCAAATCCCAGTTCACTCATGTGCTCTAAATCTGCGGACTTGCGGCAAGCTGCGAGTACACGGTAACCACGTTGATGAAGTGTTTTGGCCGCAGCTAATCCAATGCCGCTGGAACATCCAGTAATAAGAATCGATTTTTGCATAACTTTACCTGCTTATTTGCATTAATTATGGAAATAAATGATTTATTATTAAGCAATATCTTTACTTAAAAATGGTTGATATATGCCGACAGTTGATTGGACATCCAATCAGCAATAAAGGGCTGTGCTGATTGATTCGGGTGCAACCCGTCATCCTGCATCCATTCTGGTTTTATAGCAACATGCTCCATGAAAAATGGCAGTAGCGGAATTTGGTTGAGTTCAGACAGTGTAGGATAAATTTTTGCAAAGGCTTCGGTATAACGCTTTCCATAATTGGGTGAAACTCGAATTTGCATTAATAAAGGTTGAGCATTGGCCTGTTTAACCAAGGTAATGCTCTGTTGCAAATGTTGTTCTATGTTTTGAATGGGAAAACCACGTAGCCCATCATTTGCGCCAAGCTCTATCAGAACCCATTTTGGATTGTGTTGTTTCAATAACTCAGGCAAACGCTCAAGGCCTTGCAATGCAGTATTACCACTGATACTGGCGTTTACGATAACTGTTTTTTTGCCAGTTTGTTGCCATTGCTTTGCCATCAGCGAAGGCCATGATTGCTCAACAGGCAGACGATATCCTGCACTGAGGCTATCACCCAATATAAGCAGAGTATCCGCTGCTGTTGCTCTGGCACTGCATAGCACTAACAACAAAAGGAAAAATACATGGCTGTAGAAAGTATTCTTGAAGTTCATAATCTCACTAAACATGTCGGTCAAGGGGAACAGGTAATTAATATATTGCAAGGTGTTGGGTTGGTTGTCGAGTCAGCACAGACAATTGCATTGGTTGGTGAGTCGGGATCAGGGAAGTCAACGCTTCTTGGCATTATTGCAGGTTTGGACGATGGCAGCAGTGGAGATGTTCATTTGTTGGGGCAGAATCTCAGTCGTATGAATGAGGAACAGAGGGCGCAGTTACGGGCAGAAAATGTGGGGTTTGTTTTCCAGTCGTTTATGTTGATTCCAACCTTGAATGCATTGGAAAATGTCCAGCTTCCGGCGTTATTGCGTGGCGAATCGGAAAACCAAAGCCGCCAGCAGGCCATTGAATTACTTGAACAGCTAGGGTTGGGAAAACGTTTGAAACATATGCCAGCTCAACTTTCTGGTGGGGAACAACAGCGAGTTGCTCTGGCCCGGGCGTTTTGTACCCGCCCAAAAATCTTGTTTGCAGATGAACCTACAGGTAATCTTGATCGCCAAACAGGTGATCGCATTGCTGATTTGCTGTTTTCCCTCAATCACGATTACGCCACCACCTTAATTTTAGTCACTCATGACAGCCAGTTGGCTTCCCGATGCCAACGCCGTTTACGTCTGGTCGATGGAAAATTGCAGGAGGAAGCATGATCTGGCGCTGGTTTTGGCGTGAATGGCGTACACCATCCCTCCTGATTGTCTGGTTATCTTTGACATTGGCAGTTGCTTGCGTCTTGGCATTAGGGCGTATTAGTGATCGCATTGATCAAAGTGTGCATTATCAAAGCCGCGATTTTCTGGCTGGCGATCTTGTCTTAAGGGCCTCGTATCCCGTTGATGAAGCTTGGTTAAAACAGGCTCAGAAGCAAGGGTTGACATTGAGCCGCCAGATCTCATTTTCGACCATGACTTATGCGGGTGATATTCCGCATTTAGCCCAAGTGAAAGCGGCAGATGATCGTTATCCGCTGTACGGAGAGCTGGAAACTAAACCGAGAGGATTAAAACCAGAAAAAGGGTCTGTGTTGGTGGTTCCCCGGTTGCTGGCATTATTGGGCGTTAAGGTTGGGGATAGTATCGAGATTGGCGATACAAGGTTGAAAATTCGTGGGGAATTGCTGCAAGAACCTGATAGCGGCTTTAGTCCATTCCAGATTTCCCCCCGGATTTTAATCAATCTTGATGATGCTGAAGCGACAGGAGCTATTCAACCGGGCAGCCGTTTGACTTATCGTTATATGTTCTCTGGCTCTCCAACCGCACTCCAGTCTTTTCAGCAGCTGATTGATCCGCAACTAAAAGCTGACCAGCGTTGGCTCACACTGAAACAGGATAACGGTGTACTGGCACAATCCATTGAACGCGCACAACAATTTTTATTGTTATCAGCTTTATTGACACTGTTACTTGCCGTAGCTGCGATGGCGGTTTCCATGTCGCATTATTGTCGCAGCCGGCATAATCTGATTGCCATTCTGAAAACATTGGGGGCGGGGCGTTGGGCTTTGCGTCAGTGGATAATTGGGCAGTGGTTAGTCATATTGCTTGCCGCGATTGTGGTGGGGTCTGTTTTAGGTTTAGTTTTTGAAACTGCATTGATTCGGATCCTGGCAGAAATGCTGCCTAAAATGCTACCTGCGGCGGGTATATGGCCGTGGATATGGTCGATTGGTGCTTTATTGGGTATTACTGTGCTGGTGGGAGTTCGTCCTTATCGCCAATTAATGGCGACCCAGCCTTCACGGGTATTAAGAAATGATATGACTGCGGCTATCTGGCCATTACGTTATTATTTGCCGACAGTCGCATTGATTATCACGGGAGGATTGGTCTTGCTGGCAGGCACCAAACCGTTGTTATGGTCGTTGCTGGCAGGAGTACCGATGGTTGCGCTGCTGTTGGCGCTATTGGGATGGAGTGGTTTATGGCTGTTGCGCCGAGTGACATTTCGTCAGTTGAGCCTGCGTCTGGCTGTCAACCGTCTACTGTGTCGCCCATTCCAGACCATGACACAATTGGCTGCATTTTCTCTGTCATTCATGTTGTTGGCTCTGTTGATCATGGCAAGGAGCGATTTATTAAATCAGTGGCAACAGCAATTGCCACCTGATAGTCCGAATTATTTCCTGCTCAACATGACTCAGCCGCAGCTTGCTCAAGTTAACGGACTATTAGATAAATATCAGGTAAAGCCGACTGATTTTTATCCTGTGATACTGGCACGCTTGACAGAAATCAACGGGCAATCGGCGGTTGAATGGGCAGATGAAAAACACCCCAATAGTACAACAGTACGCCGTGAATTGAATTTAACGTGGAAATCAGAATTGCCCCCTTTTAATACCCTTGTAGAGGGAACATGGCCGCCGAAAACGAATGAAGTATCCATGGAACAAGGTGTTGCTGAGCGATTGCAAATTCATTTAGGCGATCAACTTACATTTACGGGTGATACACGAACATTTCATGCCACCGTAAGCAGTATTCGTCAGGTGGATTGGGAAAGTGTAAATCCAAACTTCTTTTTTATCTTTACTAAAGAAACGTTAGAAAACCAGCCCAAAATGTGGCTGACCAGCTTCCATTATGAAGGCGATGGACGGTTGCTGACGGAAATAAACCGACGTTTCCCGACTATCAGCATGTTGGATATCGGCTCGATACTTAAACAGTTACAAGGTATCTTGCAGCAAGTCAGTAAAGCACTGGAAATTATGGTTGTTCTGGTGATGATTTGCGGTGCCTTGCTTTTACTGGCACAAATTCAGGTCGGTATGAGCCAGCGTCAGCTTGAATTGGTGGTATACCGTACATTGGGCGCGAGCAAGAAATTACTGCGTCGCACATTGTGGAGTGAGTTTGCATTACTGGGATTTATGGCGGGATTAGCCGCTGCATTTGGCGCAGAAATTGCGCTATGGTTATTGCAGACTCAGGTCTTTCATTTCCCGTGGCAACCACAATGGCTGATGTGGTTTTTACTTCCCATTATCAGCAGCTTACTGCTTTCATTATGTGGCAGTTGGCTGGGGATTAGATTATTGCGTGGCAAAGGGCATTATCGACGCTTGCCAGAGTAGAATAAAAGTAGAATAAAACAGGGGGAGGTTTTGAAAAAAACGCTCCCCATTTTTAAAGTGATTATCTGATCTTATCAGGAAAATTCCTCTCTTAATCTGGGCAGTATCTGATCCCCAAAAACCTTTAACCCCTTTATATAATCGGGGAAGATTAACATCACGCCATCCAATTCACAGGTGCGCATTAAATCTGCCAGTTGCTTATAGCAGGTATCTGGCGCACCGATGGCGGTATGGGTCATAAAGGCATTTTGGGAGCGTTCAACCATCGCATTACTTTTTCCATCCATATCGACGCCGAAACTACGCATCATATTTTTGACGGCTTCCACATCCAAACCTTGGCGGTAGAACTGGGCAAGGGTTTCAGCATAGGTATCTGTTTCAGCGCATATGACGGTACACATGCAGAATGTTTTCGTTGTTGTATTGTATTCAGCTGCAATACGTTTGGCGGTTAAACTGATGTTGCGGGTTTCAGCCTCATCCTTGCCACCGATAAAACAAACATCGGTATGACGTACACTAAAACGCAGCCCTTGCTCGGACTGACCGGCACAAACCAGATAAGGGCGCGGCAGTGAAAGAGGTTTAGGCTCAGAAACACACTGTTTTAGATGAAAGTAAGTGCCTTCATAATCAACCTGTTTTTCACGCCAAAGTCGTTTGATCAACTGGGTCCACTCTTCGGTCATGGCATAGCGCTGATCATGGTCTAAACTACCATCCCATTCACCCATTTGTTCAAACTCATCTCGGAATGAACCGGAAACAATATTCAGGCCAGCACGCCCCTGACTAATATGATCCAGAGTAGCGATCATTTTAGCCGTGACAGCCGGATTATGTAGCCCCGCGTGAACAGTAGCGATTAATTTTGCGCGGTGGGTAACTTCAGCAATACCAGCCATCATCGTGACGGATTCGAGCGAGCAGCCCCAATGATCTGTTTCGCCACCAAACCCGCGCCATTTACCCATGGACATAATGAAATCAAGGCCAATCTGGTCAGCCAGAATAGCAGCCTCACGGTTTTGTTTATAAGACGCATCCAGTGGTGGCGTGTTTTTGGAGATGATCCACCCACCTTTGGCAATGGGTAGAAATACACCAAACTCTTTCTTTGACATCACTCTTTCCTTGTTTGTATGTATGTTATTTCAGCTCATTCTTGCCCTATTCAGTAAATTGAGTGTTTTCTGCCGAATGCTTTCTCATTTTATGAGCAGGCGGTTTCATCATTAATGTTATGACAAGAACAATGAATACGGGGATAGCAATAATCAGGAACGCTAAAGTAAAACTACCTGAGTAATCTTTAATGGCACCCGCAAAAAAAGGCGCCAGAGAAGCCAATGTTGAAATCAGGTTCATGATTGAAAACAGCTCAAGATAAGGTTTGCGGCCAAAATAGTTAGCCAATAACACACTGGATGCGAGGAAAGTCATTCCATATCCCATGCCGACAAATAGTGAGAACGCAATCAAGAATGGCCATGAAGAAGCGATACTCAGCGCGATTAGGCCAAGAATGATAATAGTCAGGCTGCCAATCAGTAATTTTTTCGGATCAACCCATTCCCCGGCTGCGCCTCCGGCCAATCTGGAAAACGCATTGATAAAGGCCATCGTGCTCAATAGCCCTACTGCGATAGCTTCGCTGAAACCATTTTCGATAATATGAGCAACCGCAAAACTATTGACTGTAATACCACACCATAAAAATGCGGTGTAAGTTGCTGCAATCGCATAGAATTGCCATGTTCGCAGTGCCTGGTGCGCAGTCCAGCGCTGCTTGGTGCGATAAATGCTGAGTGTATCCTGATTGTTATGTTGTTGGTTCACGGCCTTTGCATGGGCAATTTCCCGTTTTCCTTCCTGAAGGGTAATAAGGGTCAGAATAACGAAAATGGTGAGCACAATAGCGGAGATCATCCAGTGCATCCGCCAGGTTCCCCAGACACGGGTTGCCAAAAAATAGATCCATGGGCCAATCACGCCCCCTAATCCACCGATCGTGAAATAGACGCCAAAAGCAAGGGACTGTTTTTCATACAAGCGTGAAATGACATAAGTGCCCGGAACCGTCGCCAAAAAGGTAAAACCGACACCAATTAAAGCAGTACCGATAAAATATGATGAAATAGCGTATGTGTGGTAAAGATTGTAGAAACCGACCAGAAAAATCAGCAACCCAATGGACAGAGTGAAACGAACACCAACCTTACGAATGAACACAGTTGGCAGAAAACTGGATAGCCCGCAAGTCAGGCCAAGCAGCGTGAATCCCAAACCGGCATTAGTCCAGCTCCACCCCAGTTCATTAATCATGCTGGGTAGGACAACACCCAATGACGTAAAGGTTGTTGCGGTGGATAAAAAATAGACCATGCCTAAAAGTATCAGCAAAAACCACTGATAAGTACGTCCGAATTTGTCGTATTGAATGGACATTTTGACCCCATCAAGGATATAAACCATTAAAAACGGCACTATTTTATGTGCTTATTAGAAAAAGCTGTATCGAATAAACACCCCATAGCTAAATTGATTCGTGCGAAAGCTTGGCGTATCTTTTATTTTGTACTTATTTTTGACCGGATTTACGACAACCCCAGTCCACAGATGACCAGCTTGATATCCCAGTTGTTTCCCTAAGTCATAATGTAATTCAGGCTTGAAATCTATCATTTCAGGGTTATCGTGTAGCCCCAATGTATAGTCGAAAGTCCCTACGATGCGGAAATCCCCTAACCGATTAGTGAAAGGAATGCCATAATCAATGTGGATACGTTGATCGTTCCAGCTTCCTTTTGAATTATTTTCAAAATAAAAAATGGTACGTAACCAACTGAATCCATTCACTTGCCAATCAAGGCTGATGCCGGGGAAATAGTCATATTTTACGTTTTTGGTTTTGGCAATCCACTGGGAAAACAGCACATCTTTTAATGGGCCATAAGAAAAATCATACCCCGTGATTTTGCTGGCACTGAGTCTTGGCACAAATTTATAGTAATAAGTGCTTTTATCGCCTTGATAGTCATGTTGCAGAGAATTTTGCCAAATACTGTAGACATACATATCGCCGATTTTATAATCACCAAAGGCTTCGACAATAGGGGAGAGCGTTTTCTCAGGATCGACTTTATTTCCGGATTGGAAGTAAAGGCTGGTATCGATTGATTGAAAATTAACGAAATCATCGGCCTGTACCGGTGACGAAAAAAGAAAACATAATGAAACGACAGGTAACATTGCACTTATTGTTGTCATTGATGTGAATAGATTGTTTATTCCTTGCTTCCTTCGAAATGACACTGAGTTTCTCCTCGTTATTTTATAGGGACTTAGGTAAATCCCTCTTTTATCCCATAAACTAACTTTATACTTAGTAAAGTACCAGTATTAAAACCAGCACTTGGTTATCCGGAGTTTTGCAATCTTCTTCAACAATTTTATACCATAGATTCTTATTATTTAAAAAATAATATAATAAGATGCTGATATTAATATAAGAGTCTTATTAAAAATAAAATGCATAATTTTTAGAAGATGAGGTTATATATTTTAACTTTAGCATGATGTTACATATCAATTATCTATGGACATGTAGCAGGTATTAATGAAGTGGTGAATTTCACCACAACAGGTGAAACTTATTCAGTAAAATCACGGTAGGTGATTTTTTTAATTATGAAATAGATCAAACAACAAGAACAATTGTGGATACTCTTTCCAGAGCATTATCAAAAAATAAAAACTATTGATATACTCAGTGTTGTAAGCGGTAAGCTATTTCAATGCGTTACCGCTTCCTTACGGTTTTCTTCAACTTAATTTATTTTGTGCCCATTTCAGCCCACTTTGATACTCTTCGGGTAATAATGGTATCAAACTTTCCAAAGTCGTTTTCAATACATCCCTGTCGGAATGAACCAGATTCAGATGCCCAACCTTACGTACAGGACGAACTTCCTTTTCATACCAATGTAAATGAACCAGCGGCAAATTCAGCCATGCTGGATTTATCTCTGTACCAATCAGATTAACCATAATGGATGGCAAAAAGATTTCTGGCTGAGGCATAGGCAGATCTAAAATAGCCCGTAAATGAAGTTCAAATTGACTAATTGAAGCTCCGTTCTGTGTCCAGTGGCCGCTATTGTGAACCCGCGGTGCCAGCTCGTTGATCAACAAGTCATCGCCAACAATAAAACACTCCATCGCCATAACGCCGACATAATTCAAATGATCCATGATAGCGGATAGCATTTTTTCTGCCCGCCGCTGTAATTTTTGATCTGTGTTGGGTAAGGCAACACTGGTACGCAGAATTCCTTCCTGATGCAGATTGTGGGTTAATGTATAAAATACAGATTTACCTTGGGCATTACGGGCTCCAACCAGCGACACCTCCCCAGAAAACGGAATCCCTTGTTCTGCGATACATTCACCGTAAATTTCAGGGGATAATTCCGATTCATCACCCGGTCGAATACGCCATTGACCACGCCCATCATAACCGCCCGTCCGACGTTTAACGATGATAAAGTCACCTAATGCAGCAAACAGTTGTGGCCATTGGCTTGGGTCGGAAAGAAGTTTCCACGGCGCTGTCGCCAAGCCCAGAGTATCCATAATCTGTTTTTGTGGCAGGCGATCTGCCAGCTGTGGAAAAATATCGCGATTGATAAAAGCCTTGTGGTGCGCTAATTCACGAGTTAGCGGCGTTTCCGGCCAACGTTCAATTTCTGCGGTGATGACGCTGCTCTGATAAGGTACGGCTTCCGGTTCTGCGTCCAAGCCAACGGGATACACAGTAACCCCCAATGGTTCACCTGCCTGGCGTAACATTCGGCCTAACTGACCACTTCCCAATACACAAACAGGTTTCATGCATCCTCCCGCGGATCGGGATTATCCAAAACATCCTGTGTTTGTGCCTGACGCCAATCTGAGAGCCGTTTAAACACCATATCATCATGTAAAGCCAACACTTGTGCTGCAAGCAGTGCTGCATTTGCCGCGCCGGCCTTGCCGATAGCCAGCGTACCAACCGGAATGCCCTTTGGCATTTGCACAATCGAATATAGGCTATCAACCCCACTCAGTGCGGCACTTTGCACTGGAACACCAAACACAGGCACTAAAGTTTTGGCAGCCAGCATGCCCGGTAAATGTGCTGCGCCACCTGCACCTGCGATAATCACCTCAAAACCGTTTTCTTTAGCTTGTTCAGCAAAATGAAAAAGTTTATCAGGTGTCCGGTGTGCTGAAACAATTTCAACATGAAAAGGGATCGTCAGGGCGGTCAAAATATCGGCTGCGTGTTGCATTGTCGCCCAGTCACTTTTTGAACCCATGACAATGGCGATTTTGGCGTGTGGCTGCGTTGGTATTGTTGTAAAAGAGATCACAGCCGTAGAAGTCATTTTTGCGGGATCAGAGCCGGTCGTCATAAATCAGATGCTCCTGTATTGGGTGTCTACCAGAACAAAGATGATGGTTAAGAAGGGGGATCATATCACGCTGACTTCATAAGGAAAACGTTTGCGTTGTTTACTTTATCAGTTTTTTCCAAAAAATTAACAGGGATTAAAAAGGAAAATATATCAATTCAATGGAAGTTTCTGTCACCTTGAACATTGAACCTTGGTCATGCCATGCGCCTAATACACCGCGATGTACGGTTTTGTCACCCATTTTAATATCATGGATTGCCGCGCGATGGGTATGCCCGTGAATCATCCAATCTGTTTGATATTGTTTGAAGTATTCGATAACCGCTTGTTGATTGACATCCATAATGGCTTCGGATTTACGGGTATTGGCGTATTGGCTACCCGCACGCATTTTGGCAGCGATTTTTAATCGGATAAATAAAGGCAGTAGTAAAAACAACCGTTGAATCCACGGAGTATGTACCCGTTTACGATACTGCTGATAACCGATATCATCTGTACATAGTGTATCGCCATGCAGGATCAGAACCCGTTTGCCATACAATTTGAGCACTTTTTCCTGTGGCAGCAAGATCAAACCACTTTCTCTGGCAAAGCGGGACCCAAGCAGGAAGTCTCGATTACCATGAATAAAATAACAGGAGATACCTTTTAGCTTCAATTCATGGAGTGCTTGCGCGATTTTGGTGTGTAGTGGGTTGGGATCATCATCACCAATCCAGTAATCGAAAAAATCACCGAGAATATAAAGACTTTCAGCCTGAATCGCATCTTCACGTAAAAAACGCAGAAAACCGGCAGTAATTGCCGGCTCTTGCTCACTGAGATGCAAATCTGCAATAAACAGTGTACTCATCTAACGATTAACTCTCAGTTATTCACTGACAGTCACACGTTCAATGATCACATCTTCATGTGGGACATCTTGGTGCATACCGCTGCGACCAGTAGAAACAGCTTTGATTTTATCAACCACATCCATGCCTTCAACGACTTCAGCAAATACGCAGTAACCCCAGCCGTCTGGACGCTCTGAACGGAAGTTCAGAAAATCGTTATCTACGACGTTGATGAAGAATTGGGCAGTTGCAGAGTGTGGATCATTAGTACGAGCCATTGCGAGAGTGCCGCGATTGTTTTTCAGACCATTATTAGCTTCGTTCTTGATAGGAGCGTTAGTTGTTTTCTGTTTCATGCCCGGCTCAAAGCCGCCGCCTTGAATCATGAATCCATTGATAATACGGTGGAAAATTGTGTTGTCATAAAAACCTTCGGAACAATAACTCAAGAAATTTTCAACAGTTACAGGTGCTTGTTCTTCGAATGTGTTGATTGCAATATCGCCAAAATTGGTGTGGAAAATCACCATAATAGAAATCCTGATAATAGTTTTGGTTGACCCTGTATTTTAGGGGTTCGGAGAAACGTTGTTATATCATATCTGAGATAGTGAGTCAGTATTCGAAACAGTATCAGGTAAGGGCTGGCTTACGGTACTTGCAATGTATTGCATATCAAGGTGAAATACCTTATCTGATTTTAATATCTTAGTTTATCTCCCATGGGGTTCAAATTGCGGTCAAAAGAGCTGCAACTCGAAGACGACGGGTATAATTTATATCGCTGATAAAGAAGCCTATAATCAGCAAATTCATTTGATTTTATTACACGTACATCAATTTTTACGGAAAACCCACTGATGCTAAAAATTTTCAATACTCTCAGCCGCCAAAAAGAAGAATTTAAGCCGATCCATGAAGGAAAAGTGGGCATGTACGTGTGTGGCATCACCATTTATGACTTGTGTCATATTGGTCACGGTAGAACGTTTGTTGCATTTGACGTGATTACCCGTTATCTGCGTTACTTGGGGTACGATCTGACCTATGTTCGTAACGTTACTGACGTAGATGACAAAATTATCAAGCGTGCAATTGAAAACAATGAAAGCTGCGACGATTTGACCACACGCATGTTGGCAGAAATGCACAGTGACTTTGATGCGCTGAATATCTTGCGCCCAGATTCAGAACCTCGTGCGACACATCATATATCCGAAATTATTGAAATCACCGAAGAGCTGGTTAAGCGCAGACATGCTTATATTGCCACTAATGGCGATGTGATGTTTTCCATTGATACCAATCCTGTTTACGGCCTGCTTTCCCGTCAGGATTTAGAACAATTACAAGCTGGGGCACGTGTTGAAGTCGCAGATGTAAAACGTAACCCAATGGATTTCGTATTGTGGAAAATGTCCAAGCCGGGTGAACCTAGCTGGGAATCTCCGTGGGGTGCAGGCCGCCCGGGTTGGCATATTGAATGTTCTGCCATGAACGGTAAGGCGCTTGGTCACCATTTTGATATCCACGGTGGTGGTTCTGATTTGATGTTCCCGCATCATGAAAATGAAATTGCGCAGTCTACTTGTGCTTATGACGGCCCTTACGTCAATTACTGGATGCATTCTGGCATGGTCATGGTGGATAGAGAAAAAATGTCCAAATCACTGAATAACTTTTTTACTATCCGTGACGTGCTGAAATATTACGATGCTGAAACGGTGCGTTACTTCTTACTGTCCGGTCACTATCGCAGCCAGTTGAACTACACGGAAGAGAACCTGAAACAGGCACGTACTGCCCTTGAGCGTCTCTATACCTCCCTGCGCGGTACAGATATAACGGTTCAGCCTGCTGGTGGAGAAACGTTTGAAGCGCGTTTCATTGAAGCAATGAATGATGATTTCAACACGCCGGAAGCATATTCAGTCTTGTTTGATATGGCTCGTGAAATCAACCGCTTGAAGACAGAAAGTATGGCTGCGGCAAATGGTCTGGCGGCTGAACTGCGTAAGCTGTCGGGAGTTCTTGGCCTTTTGGAACAAAAGCCAGAACACTTCTTGCAGGGCGGGGCACAAGCGGACGATGATATTGCTCAAATTGAAGCGCTGATCAAACAGCGTAATGATGCTCGTAAAAATAAAGAGTGGGCATTGGCAGATGTGGCGCGTGACCAGTTAAATGAAATGGGAATAGAACTGGAAGACGGCCCACAGGGAACAACATGGCGTCGCAAATGACTGATTATTTACTTAGCTGAAATTTGAAATACCCCTCGAACCGCCCTTAATATGGGCGGTTCAGCTTTTATCGCGTTTACGTTTTTACAGTGATTTTTTTAGTTGTAATACGTGGACGGAATAAAAATAGGCAGATTTATCGATGAGCATTCAGATATGCAGGATAAAAAGCACTTCCAGTGTGATACGTAGTTTTCCCTGACGTTTTATCTCGTTTCATGGCAACAAAAGAAGAATTGATTAAATGTTCAGGTAGTTGATCTGTGCTATCACTGGAAGCAGGATTAAGAAGAGAAATTTTTACTCTGCATTTAGAGTTACTGACTTTATAAGACAAACCCAACAACCTTCTTGCAGCTCTATTACTTAACATAATTAACTCCGTTTCAGTTGTACGTAATCTTCTGAGTATAGCAATTTATTAGAAAACCAAAACATTTCAGCCATGATTATTTATTAATATATCGTCAATGTCACATATCCTGAGGATGAAACCAGATATGTTAAAGAGGATTTTGGTGCTGATTATTCAACTTTCAACCTTTAAACTTTGTTTGCAGTAACTCGTCGCATCCACAATAAAGTCAGTACCAATACTGTCAGTGGCAAGCCGTGGAATATCAGGATTACTATGGAAGGTGGCAGCCAGACGTAGAATGGTGCGACCAGTAGCATTCCTATTCCAAAGCCAGTCATTTGTAATAATGTCAGCAAGCTAAAAATCGGCAGGCGTAAACTTTCCGGTTCGCTTTGCGCTCGGGATATCAGGCTGACCTCTGCAATTCCATCTCCAATTCCTGCCCAGATGGCAAATAGTAGCAACCAGAATATGCTGCTTTGCTGGAAGGTAAGGATAAATCCTGTCGACATCAGGGCAACGCCGATAAAGAAAAGTTTCTCCATTTTTAGTAGATCGCGGCTACGCAGTAAATAGCTCGCTAATCGCGCGCCACTGAATTTCCCTATCGCCCATGTCGCCAGTAATAATCCCATTGTGGTACTGGCGTTATCGGGGGTAAGGAGTTTTGAGATAATGGGGAAACCCACGTTATGGGCGGCGCTGCCCAGTGTGTCAGCCAGACTGAGGAACAGCATTCCTGCCAGCATTGGCACACTACGTAAACCTTGGCGTAAATTTCTCCATTCATTACCAAGTTCTCTTGAGTTTTTCTTCTCCGGTAAGGAAAGGAAACGCAGGGGCATTATCAGGATCGCAGCCAGCAGGTAAGTGATAATATTAACGATAAATACTATTTCATAACCGCTGCTTGCGACCAGTAACCCTGAAACCAGACTGCCAAATACGGCCCCCGTTGCAGCAACGGAGGTTAGCCAGGAGTTTGTTGAAATACGTTGGGAAGCATGTACCCAGTAGGGTAGTTGGCTGTTTAGTCCGATAGCGAACATGGAGTTGCCTAAGCCAATCCCGAAGGCGATCACTGGTAAGATCGATAATTGTTGCGAAACAGGGATCACCAATAACAGGGATAGTAAAATGACGCGCACGAGATCAAAAAAGACCAGCGGCCATCTTCCCGCAAATCGTCTGAAAAATGGGGTTCCGATCAAGCTGGCAATAATGCCGCCCGCAACGCGACAGGCAAGAAAAATACTGACGTGCATGACGCTGTTACTGAGCAGATATACATAGGTGGAGAGCGCCACCATATTCAGGAATGCGCCAAAATCGGAGACGAATCGGGCACTGACGATAAATAAGGCATTAAGACCAGACCAACGCAAATTCAAACTATTTTCCTGGCTTGACATTATTATTAGCTCTCTTGTTGTTCAGGAAGCTGCCGGAAAGTCACCAGCAATAGATCCCGAAAAGCCGCGTTTGTAGGAGATATTTGCCGAACATTGCTTGCTTGATGATAAAGTTGTTTATCGTTTATTGCGAGTGTTTCAAGAAAGTGTCCCATAGCGCAATGTAACAAGGGCGGAGCTTCATATTCTGTTGCGTGAACTTCGGAAATCACCGGTTCGGTATTGTGGCTTTGGATAAAGTGCATAAAGATCCAATCCTGACCGTCTTGGTGAATACCGGAGGTTGTCGGACTTTCGTTACCGGCCTGTGCTTTTACGCGAAATTGGTGAATATCAATTGCGTAGAGGTTTTCCCTCGTTAATTGATCACCTAAAATCGTAATGTCTGTTGCAAGTATGTGCTGCATGATGGGATCAGTGATGAATACCTCTTCAGCATAACTGAGTTGATTAACACCTTGTTTATATTGAATATCATAGGTGATGGATGAGCGATATTCAGTGTCCAGATTGAGTTGAAGCGGATTTTTTTGAGCAGGATGATAATAATAGCGCAGGATACGCCTTTCCCTATGAGTATAGTCTTTAAAGTTTTGGTCTAAGGCCAGGTTATTCCAATGATCTTTGAACGTTTTCATCGCCTTTGGAGCAAAGGAAATCAATTCGCTGAAATGAGGAATGTGGCAATAATGCTCATTCATCAAACGTGCCGATATATCTGCAATTTGCATATTCTGGGTACCTTATGGAATAGGGACGATAATGGGTTTTACGTGCTCGAGCATTTCTTGGTGTAGTGCATGAGCACCCGAAGAATTGTCGACTTTTGCCCAGCATTTGAGCAGGTAATGTTCTTCGGTTTTCGCATTGATGTAGTAGCCTGCGGGTTGGGGAATGCATTCGATCACATTAGGATGGTTTTTCATGTGTTCGATATTTTCAATACCTTGAAAATGCCCGCTTTTTTCCGGATATATAGCTAACATTGAATAATGTTGTTTAATCGATGCAGCCTGTTGTTGAGCGAAGCTTATCTGTGTATCAATGTCTTGTTTTTGTAAAAGGATAGAAAGATATAGCTGGTATGGATCTAACTTAGCAATATCACGGAAGGCTGAATTGACAAATAATCCACCAAGGCGTGGATTAATTTCAATGACAATAGGGCCATCCCCGGTCATACGGAATTCAAGGTGAGCAATCGCATTGTTCAAACCAACCGCTTTTATACAAGCTATGGCATAGTCTCTGATTTGTTCTTGCTCGGCAGGAGAAAAAGAGACTGGCGGGCAAATCAGCAGGTTTTCCAGTACGGTGTTTTCTTTCTCTGTAAGAATCAGTTTCTCATTAATCAATACCGGATGTACTTTATGCTGGCTCATGACACATTCAACAGTGCCTTCAATGCCATCTAGATATTCTTCCAATAGCAGGCTTTGGCCTGGAATACTAATATGCCTTTTACCTTCTAAGGTAGTGTATTCTTGTGTATCTCCCATAAAGTCGATGTAAATCGAGTGGGTATAGTGAGCGGTAAATGTATCGTAATGAGTTTGAAGTTCAGCCCAGTCATGGCATTTTTTGATAAAGGCTGAACCCGCCCCAAACGGTGGTTTGGCAATCAGAGGATAGCCAACTCTATCTGCTTGTAAACGTAGCTCTTCTTTAGTGTGACACAGCGCATGACGTATTGATCTGATACCATGTTTTTGCAGAGCCTGACGCATCAAGAATTTGTTGTTACAGGTTGTAACTGAAGTTGGAGATGCGTGAGGTAATTTTAGTTGTTGGCATATTTTGGCGACGGTATAACCAATTTGACCACTGGCGGAAGCATGACCTGCATGGCAGAAAATAGCTGACAGAGTATAGCTTTGTTGTAATGTGGTGATTAGCCTTTGTAAGGCTTCCTGTGTCAGCGATTCCAGATAGAAAACAGCATCGCTGTCAGCGAAAAGGCGCTCTGTATGTCGGCGGCTTTCGAGCGCTGCTGTTAGGCACTTCATTCCCATCTGTTTTGCTGCGATAAAATGAGCTTCCCGATAGTTATAGTGAGGAATTTTGGCATCATCAATATCAACAAACAAAATTGCATTTGGTTTCATTTGAACTCCTTGAAATAAATAAGTTTTATAATTATTTGAAAATTAATAGGTAACTTAGTTATCCAGCCATTCGCATTGTTCATTTCGCCAGTTGGTAAAGCGGTAATAACGTTTGTCATTGATGATTTCAAAATAAGGCATCTCTTCTGGATTCGTGAATAAAGGTACGGTGAATTTACCTTTCATATGTGGCAAGACGTATTCCGGTAAGGCAATATTGGAAACTCGACGCTTGAGCTTGCTCATGATGGCGATGGCATCATTAATTGAGGCTTTATATTCTGAAGAACCGGGAGAAAAAGGCATAAAATGGTAGAGGTAATAGGGTTTCACTCCCATACGGTACAGATCGATAAACAGTTTATGGAGAGTCTCTTCACTATCATTGATACCGCACAGGAAGGGCATATTGGAAAATACGATTGGTACGACACTTTGGATACGGCGCACGGCAGCTTGAAATTCTTCACTTAGCTCAAGTGGATGACAGATATGGACGCCAAAGGCATTGATGTGATGCTTTTTTAATGTCTCTATGAGGGCATCGGTAATACGGTATGGATTAAATGTCAGTGCTCGGGAATGAACGCGGATTAGCAAGTCTTCCCTTATTTCCCTGATAGCGGCTAACGATTCATCTAATTTGTTATCTGTCAGCATCAAGGGATCGCCGCCGCTTAAGATCACTTCTTCCACCGAAGGTGTATTTTTGATGTAGTCGAGGGATTGTTGAAAGGAACTACGGCCTGCATTTGATTTACCTGAATCGACCTTTAATGTCCGTAATGCTTCAAAGCAGAATTGACAGTAAGAGTTACAGGCATTCACCATTCGCAAAATTACGCGATTGTCATATTTATGCTGGCAGATGGGGGTTTTCATCTCTTCATTGAGTTCCCAGTTCTCGGATTCACCATCATAGCCATTGAGTTTTTCTTCATTCCAGAATGGAACCACTTGCCGCCAGAGTGGATTTATCGTGATATCGTCAGATTGGCTGGTGGCTAGAATTCTGCTGAGATAGTAGGGCGTGATTTGCATTTTCTGACCCTGCAAATTTTTCTGAATACGTTGAGTTACTTCATCATTCCATCCACCACAGGCGGTACGTAAAGCCTTTTCATCACGTAATGCGTTTTTTTGCTGCCAGCGCCAGTCAGACCAATTTCCATTAAATCTGGAAAGGTGTTCCTGAGAATGGGATACGACATTGATATTATTCATCATAGTTCCTTAATTTTTATTAATTTTATTTAATGTTTCTTATTGCTTAACCAAATAAACCAATAACCATTTAAATGCTATGGTTATCATCGTATTTGTTTTTAATCAAATTAATGTTTTTAGTTTGAGAGGTCGGAGGGTATTTACGAAATTGATATATCAAATATTGATATTAATGACTGTTTTTTCGAAAGTATCCAGCGTGATACATATGGCAAATAAGATATTTGGAATAGAAAAATTTGGCAGGGATAAATGTTGAAATGGGGGAGAAAGACGGATGAATATTTAATAGAAACATTCATCCGATATTAGAGATTATTTAGCCAAATACTTCTTGATGCTATTTTGAATGCCCGCTGCATCCAATCCTAAATCAGCGTGCAGCTCTTGTTGTGTTCCTTGTGGGATAAAATAATCTGGTAAACCAAGATTTAATACCGGAACTGACTGTTTCTCCTGCATCAAAAGCTCGTTAACACCACTACCCGCGCCGCCCATGATGGCGTTTTCTTCCAGGGTCACCAGTAAATTGTGGCTGGCTGCCATCTCAAGCGTCAGTTCTTTATCCAGCGGTTTAACAAAACGCATATCGACAACAGTTGCATTCAGATTTTCGGCTGCTTGCAGTGCATAGGGTAGCAATGTACCAAAGTTCAGGATTGCAATGCGCTCTCCCTGACGGCGGATTATGCCTTTGCCAATGGGTAATGCCTCCAACGGCTGGAATTCAGCGCCTGTTCCTGTGCCGCGAGGATAACGAACGGCAGCTGGGCCTTCTTGATAGTGATGCCCTGTATGCAGCATTTGGCGACATTCATTTTCATCGCTGGGAGCCATAACCACCATATTCGGGATACAACGCAGGAATGAGAGATCAAATGCGCCTTGGTGGGTCTGCCCATCTGCACCAACAATGCCGCCACGGTCAATGGCAAACAATACAGGCAGGTTTTGGATGGCGATATCGTGGATAACCTGATCATAAGCACGTTGCAGGAAGGTGGAATAGATGGCGACAATCGGCTTGTAACCACCGATAGCCAAACCTGCAGCAAAGGTAACAGCATGTTGTTCAGCAATTGCAACATCAAAATATTGTTCAGGATATTCGCGGGAGAAACGCACCATGCCGGAACCTTCTCGCATAGCTGGGGTGATTGCCATCAGTTTTTTATCCTGATCAGCTTCTTCACACAGCCAGTCACCGAAGATCTTGGAGAATGTCGGGCGAGTATCTGCGCTTTTAGGCAGGGAGCCAGTAGCAGGATCGAATTTTGGTACTGCATGCCAACTAATGGGATCTTTTTCCGCAGGTGCATAACCACGACCTTTTTTGGTCATTATATGCAGGAATTGCGGTCCTTTCAGATCACGCATATTTTTCAGGGTCTGGGTCAGGGCGAGTACATCATGACCATCAACAGGCCCGATATAGTTAAAGCCAAGTTCTTCAAACAGAGTTCCCGGTACAACCATGCCTTTGAGATGTTCTTCGGTTTTCTTCAGCAATTCTTTGATAGGAGGCAGATTGGAAAAGACTTTTTTGCCACTTTCACGCAGGGTTGTATACAGTTTTCCTGACAGCAGTTGTGCCAGATGGTTGTTCAATGCCCCGACATTTTCAGAAATGGACATTTCATTGTCATTGAGAATAACCAGCATATCAGGATCGATATCTCCCGCATGGTTCATGGCTTCAAACGCCATGCCGGCTGTGATGGCACCATCCCCAATAACACAAACTGTTTTGCGTCCTTTGTCTTCGTGTTTTGCCGCGATTGCCATACCCAGACCTGCGCTGATTGAGGTGGATGAATGACCGACACATAAAGTGTCATATTCGCTTTCCTCGCGCCACGGAAAAGGATGCAGACCATTTTTTTGGCGAATGGTATCAATGCGATCACGGCGCCCTGTCAAAATTTTATGTGGATAGGCCTGATGACCAACATCCCAAACTAAATTGTCAAAGGGTGTTTTATAAACATAGTGGAGTGCGACGGTTAATTCTATAGAGCCAAGGCCGGAAGCAAAGTGGCCACTGGAACGACTGACACTATTTAGCAAAAATTGACGCAGTTCATCGCATAACTTTGGCAAAGTGTCTTTGGGTAGCAGGCGAAGCTCTTCTGGAGTTTCAGCCAAAGCCAATGTTGGATATTTCGCTATATCAATGCTCATGCTATGCCTGTATAAAATGCTATATACCCTTCAACTTGGAATCTATTGGGTATACCCGTTAGAAGTTTAATATTAAGAACCCTGTTACACCCGTCATCTTCAAATTACAGCTTTCTTGAAATCCATTGGGTATGTTATCCGTGTGTAATTGCTGGGTTCACCCCGTAAGGCGTTTTTGTGATTATTATGTTTATGTATAATTTGTGGGTCATATTAAATGAGTAATTAATATGACCCATATCTTAGTTATTTCTTTCAATGATAAAGTTAGCCAGTTTCTTTAAGCTTGTGGTGTTATATGACTGTTTTTCCAGCTCAGCAAGTGCGGCTATGGCTTCTTCATACAGATCTCGGGCTTTTTGCTGGGCTTGTTCCAGACCCAACAAGGCAGGATAGGTGCTTTTATCGAGTTGCTGGTCATTACCCTGACGCTTGCCAATTACCTCTGTATTACCAATGACATCCAAAATATCATCGTGTACCTGAAATGCCAGGCCAATAGCTTGGGCATATTGATCCAGCAAAGGCAGTACTTCACGACCACGGTGTCCTGCGCTATAAGCTCCCAGCCGGACAGCAGCGCGTATTAATGCGCCCGTTTTATGTCTGTGAATTTGTTCCAGTGAGGCTAAATCGATTTGTTTACCTTCAGCTTCCAGATCCAGTGATTGCCCCCCGCACATGCCGGCAAAACCGCTGGCGTTTGCCAGTTCTGCGATCATTTCCAGACGATCAGATAAGGCAACATCTGGCATCTCTTGCTTGGACAGAATTTCAAAGGCCAATGACTGTAATGCATCGCCTGCCAAAATAGCCTGACTTTCACCAAATTTGATATGACAGGCAGGCTGACCACGCCGTAAGTCATCATTATCCATAGCGGGTAAATCATCATGGATAAGAGAATAAGCATGGATACATTCTATCGCGAGGGCAGCGGCATCAAGACTCTTTTTGCCGTATCCGAACATCTCGCCCACGCTGTAAACCAAGAATGGACGCAGTCGTTTTCCACCCAATACAGCACCATATTGCATAGCGATGCCTAATGGGCTGTTCAAAAAAGGTAATGAAGAAAAGATTGCCAGAAACTTGTCATTGACGTGTTGCTGGCAATCTTTTAATTGTTCTTCAAAAGGGATCTGATATTGTACGGACATAAATTTACTCAGTATCGGAAGAAAATTCATCAAGTGGCAATTGGGCATCATGATTCAATAAAATTTGCACCCGTTGCTCAGCCTGCTGGAGAGTTTTCTGCCCTTGTCTTGCAAGTTGAATACCGCGTTCAAATTCATTTAACGCATTTTCTAATGGAAGCTCCCCGGATTCCAGCCGAATAACAATTTCTTCCAGCTCTTTCAGAGCGGTTTCAAATGTTGGAATCTGTTCGGTTTCTGATGTTTGATTTGCTTTAGACATAATGGCTTAACTTATGGTTATTTAACGAATTACAGCAAAGCAAGTTCGTTACAGAATTGTAGAGTACCCTACTACACCAAGAAAAATAAATCATGCGTTACCGCTGTTTTTTTACAGCTATATTTCTTAAGGCTATGTAGTGAGATAATGTTATACTCTGCGCCCAATCTAACTGAACACTTAAGAACAATCATTGATATTGTTTGTGATAGTTCAACATTGAATGACTACTATATCTTACTATGAAGTTTATCATTAAATTATTCCCAGAAATTACGATCAAAAGCCAAACTGTCCGGTTACGCTTTATTAAAATTCTTGCCAGCAATATCCGTAATGTGCTGAAAACATTTGGAGAGGGCATTGCTGTTGTTCGCCATTGGGATAATATCGAAGTTCGGGTTAAAAATGATAACCTCGGTGCGGAAATTTGTGACGCACTGACACGTATTCCAGGTATTCACCATATCCTGCAAGTGGAAGAACGAAATTTTCGTGACTTGCATCATATCTTTGAACAAGCTTATGAAACATATGGCCATTTATTGCACGGCAAAACGTTTTGTGTCCGCGCAAAGCGTCGTGGCAAACACAGTTTTACCTCTAATGAAGTCGAACGTTATGTCGGCGGCGGGCTGAATCAACATATTGAATCTGCTAAGGTGAAACTGACTCACCCTGATGTGACTGTGAATCTGGAGATTGATCAGGACACATTGATTCTGGTTAAAGCTCGCCATGAAGGGATCGGCGGTTTCCCAATTGGTACACAGGAAGATGTACTGTCTCTGATCTCTGGTGGCTTTGACTCCGGCGTTTCCAGCTATATGCTGATGCGCCGTGGTTGCCGGGTGCACTATTGTTTCTTCAATCTTGGTGGCTCAGCCCATGAGATTGGTGTGAAACAGGTTGCCCATTATTTGTGGAACCGCTTTGGTAGTTCACATAAAGTCCGCTTTGTTGCCGTCAATTTTGAGCCGGTTGTGGCCGAAATTCTGGAAAAAGTGGATGACGGCCAAATGGGGGTCGTGCTGAAAAGAATGATGGTCAGAGCGGCATCTAAAATTGCAGAGCGCTACGGTGTGCAGGCAATTGTCACTGGTGAGGCATTAGGGCAGGTTTCCAGCCAGACTTTGACGAATTTAAGACTGATTGATAATGCCTCAGATACGTTGATTCTTCGTCCTCTGATTTCTCATGATAAAGAGCACATTATTAAATTGGCTCGTGAGATTGGCACGGAAGATTTCGCTCGTACCATGCCGGAGTTTTGTGGTGTGATCTCAAAAAGTCCGACAGTGAAAGCCGTTAAGGCTAAAATTGAAGCGGAAGAAGATAATTTTGATTTAGAAATCTTAGAGCGGGTGATAAGTGAAGCTCAGAATCTGGATATTCGTCAGATAGCGGAACAGAGCAGCGAGCAGGTTGTTGAAGTAGAAATGGTAACGGAATTTTCTACTGATGATGTGCTACTGGATATTCGTTCTCCTGATGAACAGGATGAACGCCCGTTGAGTATGGGAGGGATTGAAGTCCAATCATTGCCTTTCTATAAACTGAGCACTCAGTTTGGTGATCTGCCAAAAGAGAAAACGTATTTGCTTTATTGCGAGCGAGGTATGATGAGCCGTTTACAGGCACTATACCTGCGTGAACAAGGTTTTGAAAATGTGAAGGTATATCGGCCTTAATTTGTCGTTAAAGATATCGGGTTGCTTATTGGGTATATAAGTAACCCGGTATGATTACTGAAGGTTTTGGTAATTATTAACACCAGGCGGCAATATGAGTTGAGCTGCAACTTCCGCAGCTTTCTCTTTTCCTTTCAATAATTCAATCAGCTTTAAGGCAAAGTCAAAAGCAGTCGCAGGCCCTTGGCTGGTCAGCAAATTAACTCTTTCATCGAAGTAAACCCGTTTATCAATCCACTTTTCGGGCGCAATTTTATCCTTCATACCGGGATAGCCAGTCATGTTCCCGACGGGGAAAAGTTGATGATGTTCTAGCACAATGGCTGGAGATGCACAGATTGCGGCAATGATTTTTCCCTGACTTTGTGCGATTCGAATTTTTTCTACTACTAATAAGCTGTCACGAAAACATGCTGCACCTTTTATCCCTCCGGGAAGGATAATGGCATCGAAATCTTCGTCAACCACGTTAACCAAAGGTACATCAGCCATGATTTTGACACCGCGTGAGCAGGTTAATATGAGGGAACCATCTGTTTCGGTACTGGCGACGGTGACATTAATTCCGGCTCGAACAAGTAAATCAATAGTCGTGACTGCTTCAGTTTCTTCACTACCGTGTGCCAGACAAATGAGTGCTGATACGCTCATATTCTTCCTCCTTACGCTTAATGTAATGATAAATCGCTGTATTTTCTGCAATTTGAAGGCCGTGTATACGTGCTCGACGCAGTAAAAAACCGGTAATGTAGTCTATTTCTGTGTGCCGCTGTGATCGTATATCTTGCAGCATGGATGAGTAGTTTTCTGATGTTTGTTCAATCACATTCATGACGTGATCGATGAGTGTCTGTTTAGTCGTATGGATATCATCGTGCTCCATAACTTGTTGGATTTCATCACACAATAACTGAATTTGTGCTCGGTGATACTGTAATTCACCATTTCTGCAATCATACATGACTGTGAGTGGATTAATGACACAGTTGATGGCAAGTTTCATCCAACAGATGGTGTATATTTCATTATGCCAGGCCACATCGGGTAGAGCGTGATGCATGATATTAGCCAACTCACTGAGTTTATTTGAACTATTGGTCATTGAACCAATGTGAGTGATACCTTGTGATTTGTGATAAACAATGCCATTTTTCTGATAGGCTCCATGAGTGGTCACGCCAAGTAAAATAGGATTGGGTAAAGGCAAAAGTTCTTCTTGTGAACCCATTCCATTATGTAATAACAAGATTGGGCAATGAGGAGAAAGCTTGCTGGCAAGGTTATTAATAGCGTCAGAAACTCGCCATGATTTTAAACAAACCAGGAGTAACTCACTTTCAGCAAGATGTCGTTCGTTATTGGCCGGAAATTTCTCATGAAAAATCTCCCCGTTGGCGTTTTCGATCTGAATGGAAATAAATGGTTGTGGAACTCTTAGCCATGCTTGTACGTCGTGTTTTTGCTCAGATAAAGCGGCAAGCCATAGTTTGCCTATAGAACCACAGCCAAGAACAGTTATTTTCATATTTCTTCCTCGAGGAGCACTTTTATGGAAGCCTCGAATCGTAATTTCATGCTAAATGACCCCAAAACAGAATAAATTCTAAAAGATCGCAAGCCTCCCGAGTATAGAGCTTTTGCCGATAATGGAAAGCAGTTATCATGCCGATTTGTTGATTAGCAGGAGGTGACGGGCAATGCCATCATTTGATATTGTTTCAGAAGTTGATATGCAGGAAGTGCGTAACGCGGTAGAGAACGCACAAAGGGAATTAACCAATCGTTGGGATTTCCGCAATATCAATGCGAGTTTTGAATTAAACGAAAAGAGCGAATCAGTCAAAATTGCAAGTGAATCTGATTTTCAGGTGAATCAATTAATTGATATTCTGCGTGAAAAATTTTCTAAGCGCGGAATTGATGGTTCTGTGCTCAACATTCCTGAAAATATGGTTCACAGCGGCAAAACATACAGTGTAGAAGCCTCCTTGTTGCAAGGCATTGATACACCGCTGGCGAAGAAGATTGTGAAGCTGATTAAAGACAGTAAGCTGAAAGTGCAGGCTCAGATTCAGGGCGAGCAAGTTCGGGTAACAGGTAAAGCTCGCGATGATCTGCAAGGTGTCATCGCATTGGTTCGTGGTGCTGAATTAGGCCAACCTTTCCAATTCACTAACTTCCGCGACTAAGCACCGCACGAGTGCTGGAAGAGTACGGTGTTTAATACTGCTTATTCTACACCGTACCTTTTCAGTGAAAATTTTGCTTCGTTACAAACACAGCTAATTATTTATGGGACAAAACAAGCTGTTCTAATTGCTCTCGATTAGTCAGTTTTGTATCGACTTTGATATAAGCACTAAGCTCTTCTGGAACGATGACAATATCTTTTACACCAGCCTGTGCCAATATATTTTGTTCTAAGATATCAGGGTTGCTGAGTTTATTGGGTAAAATAAGTCTGATGCTGCTGACATACGGAGGCTGTCGCAATGTGAGACTGATAATGAACCAAAATGCGGTCAGTGCAATGCCTCCCATAAATACCAGTGACGCTCCTTGCAGTTCATACAACATTCCACCAAGAGTGCCGCCCAAAGCGACACCAAGGAATTGGCTAGTGGAATAAACCCCCATTGCTGTACCTTTATAGCCGGCAGGTGCTTCTTTGCTGATAAGTGAAGGTAATATGGCTTCCATAATATTAAACGCAAGGAAGAAAATTTGAATACCCACAAAAATCCCCCAAAGATGTGATCTCTGCGACCATAAAACAACTTCAGCAATGAACAACATACCAATGCAAAGTACAAATACCTGCTTCATTCGGCGTTTTACTTCTGCATAGATAATGAAAGGTAAAACAGCAACGAAGGAGATAAGCGTAGTGACCAAATACACTTTCCAGTGTTGTTCTGCTGGAAAACCTGCTTTTCCCATGATGAGGGGCAGAGCAACAAAGCTGGACATCAATAAGGTATGTAAGCTAAGGATACCAAAATTAAGTTTTAACAGTTGAGGATCAGAGAGTACTCGTTTAAAACTACCTCGGGCAATCCCTGATTCGCGATTTAGCGAGTGTTCATGTGTATTTGGAACGGCAAATAGTGTGATAAATATTCCACAGCCAGCAAGCACGGCGATTGCACTAAACAGCCCATTTAAGCCGATTTGATGAGTGATAATCGGGCCGACAACGATAGCAAAAGCAAATGTTATGCCAAAGCTAATGCCGATAAATGCCATGGCTTTTGTTCGGTTTTGTTCCCGGGTTAAGTCAGAAAGCAATGCCATGATTGCAGCAGATATTGCCCCTGTGCCCTGTAGGGCGCGTCCGATGATAATACCCCAGATAGAGTCACTTAATGCGGCAATAATACTGCCTAATACAAAAATGAGCAGTCCACCGATGATTAAAGGCTTACGGCCAATTTTGTCTGAAAGAAGTCCAAATGGAATTTGAAAAATTGCCTGTGTCAGGCCGTAGATACCAATGGCAATGCCTATCAGTGCTTCAGTTGCACCATGTAATTCTAAGCCATAGGTCGTCAAAACAGGTAAGACCATGAACATGCCTAACATGCGCAGAGAGAAAACAGAACCTAAGCCCCATGTCGCTCGAAGTTCAAGCGGAGTCATTTTATTATCGTTCATGGATACCTCAAAAAATCTGATATGACATTTAACTTAGATGGCAACAAACAAAAAAATATGTATGTAACTGTCAGTTGTTATTGAATAGAGATAAAGGAAAGGAAAAGATGGCAGGTTTCAGCCCGCCATCTTTGATATTACCAGACGTAAGTCAGTAGGTTTTCTGGAGATGCTGATGAGTCTACAGACATCATGACACTTAAAGACATGATAGCAATAATAGAAAACATAAATAACCTACGGGCCCAAAGACGGTCATTAGAGGTTTTATAACCAGATAATGCCATCCCCAGCCACCAGATGCTCACCGCAGTAGCAACGATGAGGTATTTATAACCTGCATAGCCACTAATGGTCAGCATCAATGTAGCAATGGTAAAGGCCAGAATATACAGTGTGATGTGGTTTTTCGCGACGGAAATACCTTTAATCACAGGTAATACTGGAATGTTAGCCGCTTGATAATCTTTGAATCTGAAAATAGCAATCGCATAAGAATGGGGCATCTGCCACAAGCTGAAGATCAACAACAGGATCAGCGCGCCTGTATCAAAATGACCCGCTACTGCACAGTAACCGATCACTGGTGGTGCTGCGCCTGATAAGCTACCAACCAGCGTGCCATAAACAGATTTCCGTTTCATGTAGAGGCTGTAAACCCCGACATAAATGACAAATCCGATAAAAGCTAACCACATTGCTAATGCATTGGCTGCTACATAGAGCAGCACCATGCCAGCAATACCTAACACTGAGGCGTAAATCAGGCTGATTTTCGGATCGATAAGCCCTTTCACAAGGACCCTTTCTTTTGTTCTTTCCATTATACGGTCGATATCGCGGTCGATATAGTTGTTGAATACACAACCTGATGCAACTACCAGCGATACCCCGACCATCGTTGCAAAGAATAAGGGGTAATCTATGACGCCCCTGGAAGCGAGTAGAAAACCACCAATCACAGAAATTAGATTCCCGAAAATAATTCCTGGTTTGGTCACTTGCAGGTATTGCTTAATCATTCAAATCAACCCTTAATCAACCATCATATTGATGTTCAGGTTGTACATAATCCACAGAGAGCCAACAACAACGATAGCGATGACCAATAATGTGAATGATAAAGCAACGAGGTTCCAACGCTCTTCAGACGATGTATTCATATGCAGGAAGCAGATAAAATGAACAAAAATCTGAATGACAGCCATCGCAACTACTGTCACGAGGATTGAGCTGTGGGAAGCTGTGCCTTCCATCACCATCCAAAATGGGATCACGGTCAGTATGACTGACAGTACAAAACCAATCATATAGGTTTTGAAACTACCGTGGCTGGCGCCGGAATGAGAAGTATTTGGATGACTCATTACATAGCTCCCATCAGATAAACGACAGTAAATACACAGATCCATACAACGTCAAGGAAGTGCCAGAACAGGCTCAGGCAGTTCAGGCGCATACGGTTCACATCTGTCAGGCCACGGCGTGAAACTTGAATCATCAGGATGATAATCCAGATCAGGCCGAAAGTGACGTGCAGACCGTGAGTAGCAACCAGTGCAAAGAATGCGGATAAGAATGCACTTGTTTGAGGACCAGCACCTTCCGTAATCAATTTATGGAATTCATACACTTCCATTGAAACGAAGCCAAGGCCAAGCAGGAAGGTAACAAATAGCCACAAGTTAACTTGAGCGACTTTACCTTTATTCATGCTCAGCATGGCAAAACCATAGGTGATGCTACTGAACAGCAGTAAGAAGGTCTCGACTAGAACAAAATCCAGTTCAAAAATATCTTTACCTGTTGGGCCGCCAGCAGTGCCATTAACCAGCACTGCATAGGTAGCGAATAGACTTGCAAACAGAACCAAGTCACTCATCAGGTAGACCCAGAAACCAAATATTTTGTTGGCTCCTGTATCGTGGTGCCCATGAGCGTCATGGGCGGCTGTGTTATTAAGGGTTTGAGTCGACATTATTTCACACCTGCCTTTCTCAGTTCTTCGTAACGCTGATTTTCAACTTTCTCGACTTCAGCTACAGGGACGTAGTAATCAACGTCTTCGTCAAAGCTTTTCACGATGCAACTGATGATGATACCAGCGAAACTTGCGATAGCCATCCACCAGATATGCCAGATCAAAGCAAAGCCTAATACCAAACAGAATCCACTGATAATCACACCTGCGCCTGTATTTTTAGGCATATGAATTTCTTCATATTTAGCAGGGCGCTTATATTCAGTGCCTTTTTCTTTCATATCCCACCATGCATCACGAGTCTGGATATGTGGAACTTCAGCAAAGTTATAGAACGGAGGTGGGGATGAAGTTGACCATTCCAGAGTACGGGCACCCCATGGGTCACCAGTCAGATCGCGGTTTTGATCACGGTCACGGATACTGACATAGAACTGGATAATCTGACACAGGATACCCAAGGCGATTAAGACTACACCGCCAGCTGCAACAACCAGCATAGAGTGGAATTCTGGATTGATATCTTGGCTCAGACGACGGGTCATACCCATGAAGCCCAGTGCGTACAGAGGCATGAAGGCAACGAAGAAGCCAGAGATCCAGAACCAGAATGCACGGACGCCCCATTTCTCATTCAGTGTGAAACCAAACGCTTTCGGGAACCAGTAAGTAGTACCTGCGAAGCAACCGAATACAACACCACCGATGATTACGTTATGGAAGTGAGCAATCAGGAACAAACTGTTGTGCAGAACGAAGTTTGCACCAGGTACTGCCAGCAGAACGCCGGTCATACCACCAATGGAGAAAGTGACCAAGAAGCCGACAGTCCACAGCATTGGGGTTTTGAATTCGATACGACCACGGTACATGGTGAACAGCCAGTTGAAGATCTTAACCCCGGTTGGGATCGAGATAATCATTGTGGCGATACCAAAGAAGGCGTTAACGTTCGCGCCAGAACCCATGGTAAAGAAGTGGTGCAACCATACAATGAACGACAGGATGGTAATAACGATTGTCGCCCATACCAGTGAGGTGTAACCAAACAGGCGTTTTTTCGAGAAGGTTGCAGTAACTTCAGAGAAGATACCAAATACTGGCAGAACCAGAATGTAAACTTCAGGATGACCCCAAGCCCAAATCAGGTTGATGTACATCATCATGTTGCCACCCATATCATTGGTAAAGAAATGGGTGCCCAGATAACGATCCAGAGTTAACAACGCAATAGTGACTGTCAGGATTGGGAACGCAGCAATGATCAGTACGTTGGTGCACAATGAAGCCCAGGTAAATACAGGGAGTTTCATCATGGACATACCTGGGGCACGCATGCGCAGGATGGTCACGAAGAAGTTAACACCTGTCAATAATGTACCCACACCGGAAAGCTGAAGACTCCATATCCAGTAATCAACCCCAACTCCAGGATTATATTCCAGACCGGATAGAGGCGGGTATGCCAGCCAACCAGTTTGTGCGAACTCACCTATCCCCAGAGAGATGTTGATGAGTGCGACACCAACAACAAACAACCAGAAGCTCAAAGAGTTCAAGAATGGGAATGCAACGTCACGTGCGCCGATTTGCAGAGGAACAACAATGTTCATCAGGCCGACAACGAAAGGCATCGCCATAAAGAAGATCATGATAACGCCGTGAGCGGTAAAGATCTGGTCATAATGGTGCGGGGGCAGAAAACCTGCTTCGCCTGCGGAAGCGAGGGCTTGCTGTCCGCGCATCATGATGGCGTCAGCGAAACCACGAACCATCATTACCATGGCAACGACGATGTACATGACACCAATTTTTTTATGGTCAACGCTGGTTAACCATTCGCTCCAGAGCCATTTCCATTTACGGAAATAAGTTAAGGTACCAACAACTGCCAGTCCCCCAAGTAAGATCCCAAGCAATGTCACCACAATAATGGGTTCATGTAATGGGATCGCATCCAGTGTTAATTTTCCCCACATGTCTTTATTCCTCAACACCTGCATGAGCCGGCTGACTCATATTCATATTATGACCCGCAGCTTCACCATGTTCTGTTTTTTCGTGACCAGATTTACCATGGTCAGACATACCAAACATACCAGTATGACCCATATCACCCATAAATTTGGCGATAGTTTCTTGGAACAGTTTTGGTTTCACGTTTGAGAAGTATTCAACTGGATTGTTTTGGCTAGGTTTAGCTAACTCATTGAATGCTTGCACGGTATCCAGGGTTTTAGGAGAGGCTTTAACTTTTTGCACCCACTCTTCAAAACCTGCACGATCCTCAGCTGCCGTTGCAGTGAATTTCATGCCGGAGAAACCATGACCACTGTAACTGGCTGAGAAACCATCGTATTTACCTGCAGAGTTAGCAATTAAGTGCAGTTTGGTCTGCATACCTGCCATTGCATAAATCTGCCCACCTAACTGTGGGATGAAAAAAGAGTTCATCACAGAGTCAGAAGTGATTTTGAAGTTAATTGGCACGTCTTTAGGGAATACAATTTCATTTACAGTTGCAATACCCTGCTCCGGATAGATAAACAGCCATTTCCAGTCAAGCGAAATAACTTCAATCGTTACCGGTTTCACATCACTGTCCAATGGCTTATATGGATCGAGCTCATGAGTCGTTTTCCATGTAATCGTTGCCAAAGTGATGATAATCAGAATAGGCACAGTCCAGACAACCAACTCAATTTTATTTGAGTGTGCCCAGTTTGGACGATAAGTGGCAGATTTGTTGGCTTCCCGGTAACGTAGGGCAAAAATGATTGCCATTACAATTGCCGGAATAACAACGATCAGCATCAGGCCAAACGCTGTTAGTATCAGCGTTTTTTGCTCAACGCCGATCGCCCCCTTGGGATTCATCAATACCATATCGCAACCACTTAGCATTAAAATGGCTGCGAATAGTGACGATAACCCAATAGTTTTTTTGTATTTCATAAGTCTCATTGAGCGACCCCAGATAACAAAAGCTTTATTGTCGTTTCATCAGTGGGGGCATTCTACGGTAAGGTTACCGGAGTGTAAACAATTGTAATGGAAGCAGGTTAGCTTGTAGGCTTTTTATGCTAGGGGGATCACATGTAATACTAAATTTAATAAAAGGTTAATTTTGAGTGGTTATCTAATCAAAAAAATCAAAATAGACATTTTTTGAAGTCTAACTATCTATTTTTTAAAGTGTAATTTTTATTAAAATAAAAGAAAAAATAACTTTCATACGCGTCGTAAATGATAAGATAACTATTATTTCTTGGGAACAATGAGCAGCCAGAAGCTGCCCAGTGAAAAATTAGTTATTAGAAATTATATTTCACACTGTAAACAATGCCATCTTGCCAGAAATCTTCTCCCAATTTATTATCTGCATAGCGGTATTGAATGCCGGTTGTGAAAGAGGAATGTGGAGTCCACCATAATGCAATAGCACCATTCACGCCTTCGCGTCCGCCGTTACCGTAACGTTTATTGCGGTTCAACTCAATTTCATTCCAGTTTGTGACACTGAATTTTTGTTCCCACAGGTTGAAATCGTATCCTGCTACCCAACCTACGACATACCCGTTATTTCCTGAGTAGAAAGTTTGGTCAACATAGTGCAGGGCGACAAACGGTTTGAGCCATAAATCTGCAAGCGTTGTATTATAGCCCAATCCATAGAGTGTATTGACTTCATGGAAGTTTCCGCCGTTTGCTTTGCCTGGTAATGAATAGGTTCCATAGACATGACCATAGAGGTTGAAACCAGTATCACCCAGATAGAAACGGCTTGTTGTTTTAAAGGTGTAACGTTGGTTATCACCCGGTTGTGCAGTTTTACTGTTAAATGGATTTTCTAAATCAGCGAAACCATATAGCTCTCCCCAGCTGAAATCAGCACCGCCTTCCAGTTCCAAATAGGCAAAGTCATCTTTATGGGAGGTTTGCCCAGTTTTTTGTGTAGTGTGGTTGTTCCAATCAAGGTAGTTCATGCTGGCATTGGCAAACCCCCTTTGGTATTCCGCGCTAGCTGAAGCAGAAACCAAGGCAGCGGCAACTGTAGTGAGTGTTAAAATATGTCTTTTCATAAATTCCCTTTATATGGTTTTAAAGTGATTAAAAATATTTCGAATAGTTAGAAATAAAATACTAAATAGCTGTTCCAAATAATAGATGACGGGCAGGGAACTCAATCCGAATTGAGCAATCTGATTAATCGCCAAACCAAAAAAATTCCCCATCGGACTGAATTATGCCCATAATAGCATCGATACCGCGCAATGAGCACCGCTTAATGAAAAAACCCTACGGAATTTGAACCTGTGACTTACGGTTTAGAAGGGTAATTTTAGGTGATTTCTATCGATTTCATTACATTTCATCTTTTTGATTTTAAATAAATTTTACATATTAAATGGTTTCATTCTCTATCATACTACTTCACCACTAAGACACCCATTAGATCACCCGTAATTATGGCTGGATTACTCCTTACCGATAGCAAGATAAAAGGTAGAACAGCTATTCGGCTATTTAATAAATTTCCCTATTTGAGAAAGAAGAGGACAATCAATTATCGCTGGAAGGGATGTGAAGTGAAGGTACTCAGAGTCTGAACTCATAGCGCCTCTTTGGGGCGAAATCAATGCCCCCTTCTATGAAAGGGGACTTTTACGAATAAACATTAAGTGGTTCTGTACACTAATAATATATGTTATCTCAGAGCATTATTCTGCAATAGCAATCATTTTGACTTTTTACGCTGCCACTGTCGGATGCCGTTTTTTATTTCACTTGATTTAATTTGGCCTTTACTCCGAGAGCATTAAAGACCGTGGGGCATTTATGCTCTTCTACAGGTACCCATAAAATTTAATGATCGAGTTGCTCATCAGATAGCCCTCTAAACTCAAAAGGTTCGCTATCAACATAATCTTTAGTAGCATCACCTGAGAAAATATTGCTTTGCTCCTCACCTAATTCCAGTTTCTTCACTTTACCGGTTTCGGCTGAGAAATCGATTTTCTTTAGATCTGTCCAGAAAATATTCGGTGTTAGTACAGACTCAAAGAAATAGAGTTGGCGTTTATGATCAACCAATGTCCGCCAACGTGTTGATGAAATTTCTGGAGAATCGCCTATCTGTAACCCGTAAGGAACCGAAACGTTACGAATTACACTGAACACACCAGCAACGGCTTTATTGGGGTTCTCTTGTTTTTTGATAGCATTAATATAGACTCGAGCGCGAACAGATCTGTCCTTAGAACTATTGGAGCCTGGAAGATCCTCTAAGCCTGGAAGATCCTCTGGGGTCGGGTACCATTCCAATTGCTCTTCATATATTGGTGAATTCGTCATCACCTGATATTCACGGCTATGATGAATCACTTGTTCACCGTCAATATATTCAATAATTGCACTATCACCACTCGCATCTGATAATGATAAATGCAACGTCGCTAAACGGTCTTGACCCGGCACGTTATCCGTCATCACTACGAAAGGTGACTTTTCCAGTGATTCAACGGCTTCAGCTACTGTCGCGTAATTATCTAGCATATACTGCGCCCACAATGAAATTGATAATGCAGGCCGCTTATCACTTTGTTGTGGATATTTAGATTCAGCTAACCATAATAAATTAGCCATAAGACCTTTTTCGTTAATACCATCTGTGGTTGAAATATCGTAGCCAGATGCAATCACGCTACCATATTTAGATTTCCATTTAATAGAATTAGGGCCTGCAATACCATCCCTGTTTATGCCTCGTGGAAATACCCATAAATTTGTTTCTATTTCTAATTTCCAATCCATCGTTCTTGTTGTGATGGTTTGTTCATCTTTACCTAAATAAACTATACGAGTACACATGTCATCTCCTAAGATAAAAAGTGAAAATAGATAGATTTCTTCACCTTATAGAAATTATTTTCCTACACTTTATGCCGAAATTTAATGATAGATATATAGATGATTCTCTCACGAATTTAAGCATGACATAAAATGACTGAATGGAAATTAATAAAATCTCTTCCTCCTATAAATAATTTCGATGCCATGCCGCATGAAAGGATTATTCTAAACTACAAATTAATTTCATTGAATCACATAACAGCTGAAGTATCAGCTTATGGTATATGGTAAAATCGCAATTATTCAGAAAATTAAAAAGGTTGTTTATGGGCTTGATTAAAACCCTGTAACTGTCGTTCCGCGTCAAGAGGGTGTAGATAACGCACTGGACCGATTCCTGTCGTGGGATGAAATCAATTCTAAAGCTGTTTCGTATTTCGTCGGGAGTATTTCCAATCCATCCAGATTACGCTCGATTACGATTACTCTGTATCTTCACGGGTGGTCAGCGTCCTTGGGAAATAATGACCAATACAAGAGATAACTGAGATAAAAAGAATAACACACAGACAGAGCCATCTCATATTTCAAAAAATAGTGACTATCACGTGATCCCGTTATGTAAGTCCGCCACCGAAATCTTAGAGCACCAAGCCAAACAATATCCCGACTCAGAATTCCTGTTTCCCGGAAATACTCAAAGAAGGTCATTTACTCACTGCTGAATATGCCAAATATTAATTTGTCTGTTTCCATTTAGAGTTTAGAACATCGCAATATTTATTTTCATTTGAAGGAATAACTGGCATTTATATACTAAATGCGAATATATCATTCATTGTTACGCTTTTTTATTAAACAAAAAGACAGAAAATAAAAAAACTCATTGCTGAAAATAGTCTTTTTTGTGATCGAGCGCATAAAATCAAAATGATCATGATTTTTCCAAAGCCGTTACCCATTTTTTTATTTTTATTTCATGATATTACAAAAAAACACCTTTTATGGATAAACATTAATCGGTTTTATGCACTAATTATATGTTCTATCTAAGAATATTATTCTGAAACGGCAATAATTTTAATTTTTTACGCTGCCATTGTCGAATGCCGTTTTTTATTTCACTTGATTTAATTTGGCCTTTACTGCTGTGTTATTTATTATTGCCCCCATTTTATTTATCACGAATCCGCCGATATATTCGGACACAGAGTCCCAGCAAATTATCGAAAAACAACGTATTGCGTTCTGAATTAACCAATTTGTCGGAGACCATGTGAGTTAGATTTAAATCTTGTACCCGAATGTTATGGCCTGCGTTGCTATCAGGTGGGATGCCTATGACATAACGTCCCATCACCTCAGGGAGACACACTATGTCAATAAAGAAGAACATCAATAAATTGAAGCAAGGGAAAGAAACTGTTCAGAAAGTAAAACAGGTTGCAGGTAAATTGGGCGGCGGAATGTCAGGCGCAGCAGGTTTAATTCCGGGTGGAGGTTATGCCGGCGGGATAGGCAGCAATTCAGGCAGCGGCATGTCAGGCACAACAGGCTTAATCCACGGTGGCGGTTTTACCGGTGGAAAGGGGCTGGCAGAACGCTCAGCCGGGGGGCAGAATGCCGCCGTCAAAGCGCTGGAAAAAGTCGGGCAGATGCTGATGGGCGGGCGTGACCCGAGTGGCCTGCAATTTACCCTGACCGCAGGTGGCTTACTGCCGCAGACGTTTGTCGTGACCGATTTCACCCTGAACGAAAGTTTTTCCCAGCCGTTCAGTCTGAGTGTGGGACTGGCGAGTGCCGATCCGGCTATCGACTTTCCGGCCGTACTGGATCGCACCGCCACACTGACCATTCTGCAAAACGGTCTCGAACAACGCAGCATCACGGGGATCGTTGCCCGCTTTGAGCAGGGTAACACCGGATTGCACCAGACCACTTACCAGATGACTATCCGGCCTGACCTGTGGCGCACGACCCTGCGGCAGAACTCGCGCATTTTCCAGCAGCAGGATATCGCCACCATCATCACGACTATCCTGAAAGAACACAACATCCGCGATGTGATCTTCAGTCTGCGCCATCCTCATCCGGCGCGCGAATTCTGCGTGCAGTATCAGGAAAGTGACTTTGCCTTCCTGCAACGGTTAACGGCGGAAGAAGGCATTTTCTACTTCTTTGAATGCAGCAACGGGCGCAACACGCTGGTCTTTGCCGACGACTGCGGTTCTGTGCCGCCGGGCATGATGATCCCTTATCAGACCGGTGAAGCCAGCGCATTGGGTGAACCTGCCATCAGCAGCCTGACCTACAGCGCACAGATACGACCGGCTCAGGTACAGCTTAAGGATTACACCTTCAAGAACCCGGCGTGGCCGGCGGAATTTCACCAGCAGATGCGGGATGAAAATCTGCAACAGCTGTACTATGAGCACTACGACTACCCCGGCCGCTTCAAGGACGAGGCGCATGGCAAGGATTTTACCCGCTACCGGCTGGAGGCGCTGCGCAGCGACGCCGTAACCGGACAGGGCAGCGGCAATGCGATAGCCCTGCAACCGGGCAAACTGTTCATCCTCAATAACCATCCACGGGCAGACCTGAACCAGTCATGGCAGACCGTTTCCACCAGCCACAGCGGCAGCCAGCCGGGTGCCCTTGAGACGACAACCGGCGACAGCGGCACCACGCTGCACAGCCACTTCTACTTTATCCGCCAGAACCAGAACTGGCGCCCGGCACCACTGCCCAAACCGGTGATGGATGGCCCACAAATCGCTAAGGTGGTCGGCCCGGCCGGCGAAGAAATCTTCTGTGACCAGTACGGGCGCGTGCGTCTGCAATTCCCGTGGGATCGCTACGGTAAATCCAACGACCAGAGTTCCTGCTGGATACGGGTCAGCCAGCCGTGGGCGGGTCAGGGCTGGGGAATGCTCGCCATCCCACGCATCGGACAGGAAGTAGTGGTGGATTTCCTGCACGGTGACCCCGATCAGCCGATAGTGACCGGGCGGACTTACCATGCCAGCAACATCCCGCCGGGTGCCCTGCCGGGCAGCAAAACCCAGATGGCGTTCCGCTCCAAAACCCACAAGGGACAGGGCTACAACGAACTGCTGTTTGAGGATGCCAAGGGGAGTGAGCAGTTATCCCTGCATGCACAAAAAGACATGAACACCAAGGTACTCAATAACCGGGATACTAAGGTACTGGCTAATCATACGGAGACCGTGGACAAAAACCAGACTCTTCATATCAAGGAGCATCAGATGGCCACGGTGAATCTCACCCGCACCGATACCGTCGGCCTCGGCTACGCCCTGACGGTCGGGGCAGCGATGAATACCGCAGTGGCTCTCAGCCAGAGCGAACAGGTGGGAGTCCACAAGTCTGTAATAGTCGGCAACACCCTGTCCATCAAGGCCGGAGATGTGATTGAGCTGCAATGCGGTGCCAGCACCCTGCGCATGGACAGCAGCGGCAAAATCACGATTCAGGGCACGGAGTTCAAGTTCGAAGCCAGCGGCCCGGTGCAAATCACCGGCAAGGACATTGACCTGAACTAAGGAGTGACTTCGATGGAATTTCGTAACCTCACCCCGTTTGCGGTGATGAATTACTCGATGCTCGATGTGGACGATGTCGAGCACCATGTGGCTGTGATGAAAATCGGCTACCAGCTGCTGCCTGAACGTACCGGAAACTGCATCGCCGAATTGCTGCCCGCGCCTCCCTTGTGTGTGCAGGATGAATACCGCGGGCAGATGAATTCCTCTCAAGTGTTGCAGGAGAGCGACCTCGCCCCTTTCAAACCGCGCTGTGATGTGATTGTCAACGGCACGGCGTATGCACCGGATAACCAGCCCTGTACTGAGTTTCCGGTCCGGTTGCAGGTCAAGAGCAAGCAGGGGCAGACCCTGTTCGATAAAACCCTGACCGTGACCGGCGAGCGCGAGTTTATTCGTGCCGCCACCGGCGAGTGGCAACTGACCGACCCTAAACCGTTTGCAATGTTGCCACTGGATTATCGCTACGCCTTTGGGGGGGAATGCAAAATTCAGGCAGAGGATAAAGCGAGCCAGCGTCTTAAAGACAGTGACCGGCTCACGCCCGAACAACACCAGCAGCATCCTGACGGAGAAAAAGCACCGATCGCTCACGCCACTTGTGAAAGCAATCCTCTCGGTAGTGGATTTATCACGCCGTGGTATGCCGAGGCCAAACAACTCACCCGCTACCCGGCACCGCGTATCACCCGACTGGATGCACCGTTTACCGTTGAGCATTTTGCCGCGCAACTAAACGGCACCTTGCCGCCCGATACCCCCGCCTGCCAACCGCAGAGCATGGGCTTTATCGGCCGACCGTGGCTGCCCCGCCGCCAGCTTGCCGGCACGTACGATGATGACTGGCTCACCCACCGTCACCCTTACCTGCCCAAAGACTTTGATTTCAGGTATTGGAACGGTGCCCCCGCTGACCAACAGATAGACTGGCCTGATCCCGACATTTCGCTGACCCTGCAGGGAATGACCCCCAGTGGTCACCTGCATGTCACCTTGCCGGGGCACCGCCCGTTTATTCTGCTGCGGATGGAGGCAGGGGCGTTGCTCCCCGTGCCAATGCGCCTCGATACGCTGATCCTTGATAGCGAGGCCATGACGCTGCATATCACCTGCCGACTGAATTTTAAAACCGACTTGCCTGTACGAGTTGCCGAAGCGCGGTTTGAAACCGACCCCGATGCCCCGTTGCTCAAACTGGCTCCACTGGAAGAGGAGAAAAAGGATGGCTGATAACTACATTGCCCGCACCGCGGGTGAATGGCTGATCATCGGCATATTGCCGGACGTGTGCAAAACCCCGATGGGTCCATCAACCCCCCCGATCCCGTATCCGGTCATTGCGAAACTGGCAGACAGTGACGCCCCCATTCCTTCCGTACGTGCCAATGGTCAGCCGGTGGTAGTCTTCGCCCAAAGTTTTGTGCCGCAAACCCTCGGGGATGAACCCGGCGTGGCCAACGGGGTGAAAAGTGGCACCGTGGGTGCGAAGTGCCATCCCAAAGCCCATACAAAAACTGTCCGGGCCGGTAACAAGCTGGTGCTGCGCCACGGGGATGAATTCTGGATGAACGGAGCATAAGGAGGGATACGGATGTCAAGCAAGATGATAGTCACCCCGGATAACACGGATGTGAGAGCCGAAAAATATTGTAAGGAATTTAACCTCCGCACACAGGCTGAGGCGGAGAAAGCACTCAACAATGTGGATACGTTATACCGGCAAAGCTCGCGTTTTTACGGGGATTCCGGTGCCGACCCCGAATTAGACGTTTACTACAATCAATTGGATGCGGACTTCGCCGCGCAGGAGTTTAAGCAAACAGCTCAAAATACCGTTGAAAAATTCAAAAGCGGTGAGTTTCCCAAGAAAGAGTGGGACGAGGAAAAAGAAGAAGATACGCATCCCAAACCCAATGACGCGCTGCCAACCAAAGCGCGCGATGACAGCCCGAGCGGGACGGGCAACACGCGCGGTAAAATCGTCGGACAGGCATCACAGGGGGCGATACCGCCACATGAAGCGAATGCTGCCGTCACACCAGAAACCGAGCAAGAAAAGGGATTTTTGGACAAGGCCGAGGACTGGTGGGATGAGACCAAAAAAGATGTAACAAAATGGGGGGAAGAAGCCGGCGAAAAACTGAGTGCCGCCTGGGATAATCCGGGCAAGGCCACCATAGGGGCCGCAAAAGGGGTGTGGAATACCGTGCCTGATGTGGGAGAATTCATCTTTCGAGGAGTCGCTGGGATGCCCGCTGGCATGATGTCCGCATCGGGTACAGTATTAAAATACGTGGGGGCTGACACGATAGGCGATACCGCCCTTGCCACTGCTGATGGAATACATAAGGCCATCGATAAGGCTGTGGAGCTGAGCCATGTGGATGCCATCCGGTTCGACATTAAGGATAAGGCGGAACAAGGTGGGGCATTGTTCGCTGATGGTGTTAGTTGGGTCACTGGAATAGGAGGCGTAATCAAACAAGGCGCGAAAACGGTGGTTAAAAACGCCAAACCCCCAGTGGGCGGTAAAATCAAAACCCAACCGAAAGATACCCAGGAAGTAAAACTCCAAAAAGAGCAACCGAAGGATGATGCCACCCCATCCAATAACAAAGACGGCAATTGCAATGGGACCTGTACCAAGAAAAGTGAGCCCGTTGATGTAGCGACCGGTGATTTTTTGCAGGAATGGCCCGTTATCGCCATTCCCGGCCTGTTGCCCATGACCCTAACCCGTTCCTATCGCTCCACCGCTAAATACAACGGTCTGTTTGGATCGAAATGGGCCGATGATTGGTCGAGACAACTGGTCATCGGTAACCATGAAGTCCTGTTTACTGATGTCGATGGCGTAGTTTACGATTTCGCCACCCCTGACAATCCGGTGCAGGCCCGCAATAAACACATTCCTCATTACATACTAACCGGTGAACTCAACGGAGAACTGCGCCTGACCGACCGCCAATCCCAGTTAACCTACCATTTCAATCAAACAATGGAGACCTGCCGTAAGTTATCTGCCATCACAGATCGCCACCAGAACCGGATTGATTTTATTTACGACAAACACGCTCGATTGGTTGAGGTCAGCCGCAATGATGGCGTACGGCTGGCACTCAGTTATCAGAATAACCAACTGCGGACGGTGGATTTGCTGGAAGGGCAGACGACCCAGCGGCTGGTGTCGTGCCGCTATGACGCGCACGGCTACCTGAACGAATGTGAGGTTTTCCAACATAACCATTTGTGGCATGAGTACGATCCCCTGGGGCGGATGACCCGCTGGCATGATACTGACCAGACGGATTTTCACCTCACTTATGATGAACGAGGGCGTGTCATCAGCACTTATTCCCCTAGTGGTTACTGGCATGACCGCTTCCGCTATGATGACAACGCCCGCATCACCACCTATCTGGACGGTGAAGGCAGTGAAAGCCACTACCATTATGACTCGAACGGGCTGGTGATACGGGAAGTGGACCCACTGGGCCGCATTACCCGCCGCCAGTGGCATCACAGCCAAATAGTCTGGGAAAGCGATCCCGCGAGCCAGATGACCACCTTCGATTACAACCCTGACGGGGCGCTGACCGAAGTGAAACTGCCGACGGGCGATACCTTTTCTTACGATTATGACGAGCATGGTCAGCTTATCGAAAGTATCTTGCCGACCGGCGAACACTGGCAATGGCATTATGACGAACAGGGCAATCTGATCGCACTGACCAATCCGTTGGGGCACAAAGAAGAATACCAGTACGGTCTCCACGGTGAATTACGCGAGCGTCTGCTGCCGGACGGCAGAACATGGCACTATGCCTATGACGAGCACCAGCGCCTTGCCGCCGTGATGACACCGGACGGCGAAACCACCGGGCTGGAGCTGGATGCGCTGGGTCGCTTGATCCGCCTGACCGACGCGCTGAAACAGGAAACCCGTTATCAGTACAGCCCCGACCATGCCAGCCTCAATAATGGTAGCCTGAGTGAAATCACCCTCGCCGATGGCGTCACCCAAAAGCTGGAATATGACAGCGAGCACCGCGTGGCGGCAGTCACCGATGGTGAAGGTCGCACCACCCGTTACACCTATGGCGCGTTTGACCTGCTGACCCAAATGACCCGCCCGGATGGCACGACGCTACACTTTGGCTACGACCGTCTGACTCGACTGAATTCGGTCACCGCTTCCACTGGCGAAACCTACCGTTATGAGCGGGATGCTGCGGGGCAAATCATTCGGGAAACCGATTTTACTGGGCGAACGCTGACCTATCAGTACGATAAACTGGGACGCCGGATACTGACTCAATACCCTGATGGTCAGCAACTTCGCTGGCACTATTCCGCTGCGGGGTTGTTGGTCAAACAGGAAAGCTGGCAGCCGGAAGAAAATCAATGGGTGCTAAAAAACACCACCACTTACGAATACAATAAACGGTATCAATTAGTGAAAGCCACTAATGCCGATGCCATCGTCGAGTATGAGTATGACAAAACCACAGGGCTGCCCATCTGTGAACGCATTAACGGGCGTGAAATCACGCGAAAATGGGATGACCTGACCGGACGTCCGGTCAGCGAAAATGTCGATGGCAATACCCTGCACTTCGGTTACAACCTGTCGGGGAGTCTGAATCACTTTCAGCTCAACCAGCATGCGCCACTGACCTTCCAGCATGATGCTCTGGGGCGGGAAACGGTGCGAGAAAGTGCCAACGGGTTTATTCTTGCCAGCCGCTACACCGCGACTGGCTTGCTGGCACATCAGTCGGCAGGGCAGGCCACCCAGTTTTTCAGGGAAACGCTGGCACAAAATGACCCACATTTTCCACCGCAAGCCTCTGCCGTCAACCGGAGCTGGCAATATGACCGTGCTCATAATGTGCGCGTGATTGATGACAACCGCTGGGGGCAAACCCGCTACCGTTACAATACCAACGACCAGATTCTGCATACCCTGTTCGAGGGTGCGCGTCCACATGAAGAACAATTCAGCTATGATGCTAACGGCAACCTGAACCAGCATCTGCCGACCGATGCACGGGGCGCGGTGGAACAAGTGACGCAGCGGCAGAAAGCCGGGCGGGTGGTGCAGCAGGGGGATAGCCAGTATCGCTATGATGATAATGGCCGTCTGGTGGAAAAAACCGAACACTGTGATGGCTTCCGCCCGCAAATCTGGCGCTACCGCTGGGATACCCAAAACCAGCTGACCCACTGTGAAACCCCGGATGGCTCGCGCTGGCATTATCGCTACGATGCTTTTGGGCGACGAGTCCGTAAACTGAAGGTTCACGATGGTAAACTGGCCGCGGCTAATTTACAGTTATGGCTGGCCGGGAAACCGGATTTAGCGCCGAGATCAGATGCCATCATGGGGCAGGATTACCTGTGGAGCGGCGACCAGCTGATTGAGGAAACACCGGTTTACGCCGATGGTACGCCGGTGGAAGGTCAACGTATCCGTTGGTTATATGAACCCGGTTCATTAACACCGTCAGCCCGCGTTGAAAAAGGCAAGCTACACTATATTGTCAGTGACCATCAGGGGACGCCGCGGGAAATGTTGTCCGAGGAAGGGGTGCTGGTCTGGGCGCAGCGGCTGACGACATGGGGTAAAGCCGAGAAATCGCAGGTCATCGCTTCCAACAATCCGGATTACCATGTGGACTGTAATTTCAGGTTTGCAGGGCAGTATGCGGATGAAGAGAGCGGGTTGTATTATAACCGGTTTCGGTATTACTCGCCGGAGACCGCGCAATATATCTCGCCCGATCCCCTGAACTTGGCAGGCGGGTTTAATCCGTATGGCTATGTGCATAATCCGTCAAATTGGGTTGACCCACTAGGGTTAACGGGCTGTCCGAATAATATTAAATATGGCGAATTAGATGAGTTAGGTCGACCAACCGGAGTTCATGCTACTTTAGATAAAGGCCATATTAATACTGGTACACATGCTAACCCGAACATACAGCCTCCGGGATTTATTACAGGGAAAGGTTCTAATCGAGCTAGGGGGCACTTACTTGGACGACAATTAGGTGGTTCTGGTGATGATGTTAGGAACTTAGTCACCCTTCAACAACGACCTGCTAATACTCCTTTCATGAGTGGAATCGAGGGTAGAATAAGAAAAGTCTTAGAACAAGGACAAGTTGTCGAAATGAGTTCTGTTCCTATTTATAAGGGACCTTCCAGAATACCGGCTGGTATTACAATGAAAGCTGAAGGTTCGGGCGGATTCTATGAGTATGTAACTGTTCTTAACCCTCTAGGAATGTAAATAATGAGTATCGAGAGTTTAAATAATATATTGCCCTTACCTATACATCCAAATGAAAATGGTCAGAACAGAAAATGGCCGTTGATAGATGAGCGGCACGCTTTTCCTAAAGATTATATTGATTTTATCACTCAATATGGCACAGGCAGAATTGCCGATTTTATCACTATATTTAACCCATTTAGCGAAGATGATGATCTGAATTTTTTTAGGCAGAAAGAATGGATTATTGAGGATTTTAATTCTCTTGTTGAATCTGATCCGGATTACTATCCGTTTATTCTTTATCCTAAAAAAGATGGATTGCTTCCTATAGGTGTTACTGATAACGGTGACTATATCTTTTGGGTTGCATCATCAGATGACTGTGAATTATGGAAGGTAGCAATTATTGCTGCGAGGGCACCAGAAGTTGAATATAGACAAGAAAACTTCACTGATTTTTTAGAAGGTGTTTTATCTAGAAAGATCAATAGCATGTCATTTCCTGATGGTTTTCCACCGAATAGTATAGAATTTAACAGCATTTAAAAAATAAGCCGGAAAGATCCTTGTGATCTTCCGGCTTTGTTCTTTTTTTAGAGCCGCTCACTCCCTGCCCTTAGCGGCTTTTGTAGTCACCAATCAGCTCGCGCATCCGCAGCTTAATTTCACTGATTTGCTCGCGCTGGCGCTGGTATTGCTGCTTGAGGCTGTGGGTCTCGTCACTGTCGGGGATCAGCACCAGACAGCCGTCCATGATCTTCACCGTCACCGAGCCGCCAATCTCAAAGCCTGCCTGTTTAAGCCACTGCCCTTTCAGGTGAATTGCGGGCGGTGCTTTGGCCTTATCGTTTTGCGGGACGTATCCCACGGTGTAATAACGTTCTGTTTTAGCTGCTTTATTTTGAGCACGGTTTTGCTTAGAATGCGCCTTAGCCATCATTCAACTCCTACGTAGTTGGTTGTGGTGAGCGTTCTGGTTGTGCTCCAACACAATCAGAACGCGTTAACTCTTAGCGTGTGATATTAATTGCCTGTTTAATCTTCTCTTGCGTGATAGCCATATCCAGAAAATGACAAATGACGTCCTGATCTTCTACGGCTAACGCGTCAACCTGTCTGCACAACTCTTTTAGCCGCTTGTTTTTAATATCAAAAACAGGTGCGGTTGTGCCTTCGTCGCCTAATAGCAAATGGTCAATACTGACTTCAAGTAACTGTGCCAATTTAATAATGTAGTCAAACTGTGGCTTAACCTGTCCTTGCTCCCAGCGTCCAACCATCCGGGGCTGAATATCCAGCAAATTAGCCAGTTCCAGTTGTGTAAGCTGTCTTTCCTTGCGTAATCCAGCAAGCCGTTTACCAAAATCAGTCATAAATGAACAAAGCCAGTTAATGTGTTTGTTCATCATGATAGGTGTCCTTTTTTAATCTAAGTCTTGAAAGTATTATATTGACCTGTATTATATAGGTCAATAGTGACCTTGACGTGATTTTAAAGGATTATGATATGGCTCGCATTCCCGACGCAGAATTACAGCACCTGAAAACCGCCGTCTCCTTAGTTGCGGTTATCGAGCAACAGGGGCGGCAGTTATTTAAGCGCGGCAAGGACATGACTGTGCTGTGCCCGTTCCATCAGGAGAAAACCCCCTCGATGGTCATTACACCATCCAAAAACCTCTATCACTGCTTTGGCTGCAATGCCGGCGGGTCGGTGCTGGACTGGGTGATGAAAACGGAGGGCTTGAGCCTGCGCCATGCGGTTGAGCGGCTGCGCGGGGAGCTGGGCGGCCGTCCGGCCGTTGAACCGCTGGTTGCCCCCACCGAGCCGGAAGTGCTGGCTGAGAACGAGGCGGGCAGGCAGGCGCTGCTGTCACGGGTGGTTGAGTTCTATCACCAGACCCTGCTCCATGCGCCGGAAGCACAGGCTTATCTGGCGAAGCGGCGGCTTAACCATCCGGAGTTAGTGGCGCAGTTTAAGCTGGGCTTTGCCAACCGCACGCTGGGGTACCGCCTGCCGTCGAAAAAGCTGAAAGCGGGGGCGGAGATCCGCCGCCGGTTGCAGGCGGCCGGGGTACTGCGGGAAAACGGGGGGGAACATCTGCGCGGGTCGCTGGTTGTGCCGGTGCTGGATGGTCACGGGCAGGTACAGGCCCTGTATGGCCGCAAAATCACCGACCGCCTGCGGGCCGGGACGCCGCGCCATCTCTACCTGCGGGGCCAGCATGGCGGGGTGTGGAATGCCGCCGCCCTGAAGGCGTCAAAATCCCTGATCCTGTGTGAATCGCTCATTGATGCCCTGTCGTTCTGGGTCGCCGGGCACCGCAATGTCACCGCCGCCTATGGCGTGAACGGGGTCACCGCGGATCACTGGCGGGCCTTTGAACAGCACGGCATCAGGCAAATCCTGATTGCCTTCGACAATGACCCCGCCGGCAATGACGCGGCGGTCAAACTGGCGGCGGCGCTGCTTGTCAAAGGCATTACCCCGCTGCGTGTGGTGTTCCCGCCGGAGAAAGATGCGAACGCGTACCTGTGCCAGCTGGCCGAACCGGAAACCGCCTTCTCGTTGCTGATTGAAGGCGCCGTGCCGATGCAGGCGGCCCGCGAGGTTGACGTGGCAGACGTGACTGCAAGCCGGTCATTGGCGGTTGCCCCAGCGCCTGTGCCGCTTTCTGCCTTAGCCGCTGAGGTGGCCGCACTGCCGCCGCCCGTGCCCGGTGTGGTATGGGAAACCCGCGCTGCCGGGGAGCTGCTTATCTCGCTGGGTTCGCTGCGCTGGTGCCTCCGGGGACTGTCGGGCGTGAAAGCGGGTGCGGTGGCCCTGAAGCTCAATGCACAGGTTACTGAGACGCAAAGCGGGGTGATGTTCGTTGACAGTCTGGACTTGCTGAGCGCCCGCAGCCGTCAGGGCTATGCGCGGCTGGCCGCCGCTGAGCTGGGGCTGGCTGAAGGGGAACTCCGTCGGGCGCTGGGGCAAGTGTTACTGGCGGTCGAACAGTGGCAACAGCAGGGAGAAAGCACCACGGCGGTATCGCCTGAACTGAACGAAGCCGAACGGGCAGCGGCACTGGCGTTACTGCAAGATCCGACCCTGACGGCGCGTATCACCGCGGACTTAGCCGCCTGTGGTGTGGTCGGCGAGTCAACTAACTTGTTAGCGGGCTATCTGGCGGCCGTGAGCCGCAAACTGCCCAAACCGTTAGCCGTCCTGATCCAAAGCAGCAGCGCGGCGGGCAAATCCTCGCTGATGGAGGCGGTGCTTAACCTGATCCCCGAAGAAGAACGCATCCAGTACAGCGCCATGACCGGGCAAAGCCTGTTCTACCTCGGTGAAACCAATCTCCAGCACAAGATACTGGCTATCGCCGAAGAAGAAGGGGTACGGCAGGCGGCCTATGCGCTCAAGCTGTTGCAGAGTGACGGCGAGCTGACCATGGCGAGCACGGGCAAGGACGAAACCACGGGCAATCTGGTGACCAAAAGCTACACGGTGAAAGGCCCGGTCATGCTGATGCTGACGACCACGGCGATCGATGTCGATGAAGAGTTATTGAATCGCTGTCTGGTGCTGACGGTGAATGAATCCCGCGAACAGACCGAAGCTATCCATGCGGTGCAGCGCCATAAGCAGACGCTCGAAGGCTTGCTGGCTGAGAACGAGCGGGAATACCTGACGGCGCTGCACCAGAATGCCCAGCGCCTGTTAAGGCCGCTCAATGTGGTCAATCCTTATGCCAGCCAGCTGACCTTTATGTCAGACAAAACCCGCACCCGCCGTGACCACATGAAATACCTGACCTTAATCCAGAGCATCGCGCTGCTGCACCAACACCAACGGGAAGTGAAGGGGGTTGAGCATCGCGGGCAGCCGCTTGAATACATTGAAGTGACGCAAGACGATATCCGGCTGGCGAACCGGCTCGCCCACGAGATTTTAGGCCGCACGCTGGACGAGATGCCGCCACAGACGCGCAAGCTGTTGTTGCTGATACAGCAGATGGCGCAAGGCATGTGCGCCGCAGGCCAGCAAACGTTACGCGAAGCCCGCTTTACCCGGCGGGATATCCGTGACTTCACCCAGTGGAGCGATAACCAACTTAAGGTGCACTGCCAGCGGCTGGCCGAGATGGAATACCTGCTTGTCCACGGCGGCAGTCGCGGGCATCTGTTGCAATACGAGCTGTTATGGGACGGTGACGCGGCTGACCCTGCGCACCTGTGCGGGCTGATTGACCCGAAAGACACCGCAGACACGTCCATCATCTGCCCCTACGAAAAGCGCAAGTTGGACTGAACTGAGCGCAAGTTGCCCCTAAGTTGGGGTCAAGTTGGGGCTAAGTTGGGGTCGCCAAAACCGCCCCCCAGCCAGTATTGATAAGGGTTTACCCCCCGCAAGCGGGAGAAACGCAAACATCACTGTTCCGGCAGGCCTTAAGAAAATCATACCGTCCTGCCACATACCGTCCCTTTTTTCATGCCAGACACCAGGAGCATCCCGATGAGACTGTCCACTCACTTCGCCCCGGATACCTTACGCCAGCAGCTGGCCGGTTATCTGGATACGCTGCGGGCGCGGGGATACACCCTGCACACCCTCAGCAATACCCGCGGCCAGTTGCGGCCGTTTATTGACTGGTGCGAACAGCGGGGCGTGACCCATGCCCCGCAGGTCTCGCTGGCGTTGCTGGAAAGCTGGCAACGTGACCTGCGTACCTGCCGCCGGGCGGATGGCCAGCCTTACAGCCACAACGGGCAAATCCAGCGGCTGGGTACCTTAAAACGCTGGTTTATCTGGTTATTAAGCCGCCATCATATTCTCTACAATCCGGCGGAAGCCCTGATACTGCCCCGGACAGCAAAGCGCCTGCCCGTGCAGCTGCTTAATGAACACGAAACCGCGCAGGTACTGGCGAGCCTGGATAGCGGCACGCCGACCGACTTCCGCAACCGGGTGATGCTGGAAGTGCTGTGGAGTACCGGTATCCGGCGCAGTGAGCTGCGCAACCTGCGTCCCGGTGATATTGACCGGGAACGCGGCACGCTGGCTGTCCGGCAGGGCAAGGGACGCAAAGACCGGGTGGTGCCCATCGGTAAGCGGGCGCTGGACTGGCTGGCACGCTACCAGCAGACGGTACGCCCACACCTGCTGCGTCAGCACGACAGTGGCTACCTGTTTGTCACGCAACAGGGGCAGCCCCTGAGTCTGGCGCGGCTGACCGAGATAGCGGGCAGCGCCCTCCGCGAACGGGCGGGGCTGGATAAACCGGGGGCCTGTCATGTGTTCCGGCATTCCATGGCGACCCAAATGCTGGATAACGGGGCGGATATCCGGCATATCCAGTCGATGCTGGGGCACGAACAACTGAGTACCACGCAAATTTACACACAGGTGGCTATCGGGCACTTAAAGAAAGTGCACCAGCAGACCCATCCGGCCGAGCGGGCGGATAAGACAGAAAGCGGCACAGCGCAGGCGGAGACGGCCGCGCCAGGCAGTGACGGCGACCGCACGGGACAGCCCGATCATCCCGGTTAAGTTCGCCGGGGGCGGTGCGGGGGCAGACCGTGGCCGGACTGCCCGTCGGCGTCGGTGATAGCGGGGGTAAATAGGCCATGGGCGGCCTGAACCAGGGGGTCCCCGTTAAGCCGGTGCAGGCCGCCCAACGCCTATTCAACATAATGCGAGGGAATTAGGCGAAATTCGCCGTCCGGCCACGCAATCCACCTAAACATCGTGCAGCGGCTCACATCGCCTAATTAACATTATGTCTGGCGCCCCCGCTGGTCAGCATCGCAGGGTGTGGCGCACAAGGCTGCGCCTTCTGCTGTCAGCTTCTCAGCCAGTCCCCGGCAATCCGTGTTCTGCTTTAGCCGCCTTGCCTTGCTGAGGCAAACAACCCTGTAGGCAGGTCGGCCTGCGGCCTCCGTTAATTAAAGGAATATTCTCCCATCACAAATATAGTGTATCGAAATACCCTCAGTTAGCTAACGATCCAAATAATATAGCTCCTGTCACATTCTATGAACATTTCTTCAAATGGCATGGCGGAGCTTGGTGGAAACCTTCACATGGTGTTCCTTTGAATCCGAATATTCCAGACTCTTTTTAGAGGAATAAAATATGGCAATTGCATTAATTATTAGAAATCATGGGGATAATAAATCACGTTTAGTTAACACTATTCGTAACTGTGTGAATATAAGCATAAATTCAATCTTATCTAAAGTAGGTGACAATACACCTGTTTTTATCAAGGAATTATTTGATGATATACATGAACCAGAGTTCCCAAAAAAATTAATGCTAATGATGAAGGAATTGGATCAATTAAACGTAAATTATTCTATTTATGAATTAGTTGGTGAGCAAAAATATGTAAACGAAGGTATATATTACGAGATCACAATAGATAGGCTAAAAAATATGATGTCAGCAAGAGAACGTACTATTAACCAACCTTGGAATTAAAAAATTAAATGTCCGGTAATTTATGTTACCGGGCATTTATTCTGGTTTTCTGGGTAGTGGCTCTATCAGAAAAACGGACTGGTTTATAATCGGTACAGATATTTCTCGCTTATTCCTGTCCTGTACTTGATTCCATTGGATTTATTAGGAGATGGAAACCCGTACGGTTATGTATTAAATCCAACAATAGAAAAATGAGGGAGCACTTTAGCGATAATGAAAAATCTCTTATTAAAGAGTGGGAAAAACAAACAGAAAATAGCTGGCCAACATTAGCCAATGGTAAACGTGCGACTCCACATCATGTGATACCACTGAAAAATGGTGGAACAAATGAATGGTGGAATTTAATCCCTGTTAAACACCCATATACTGGTACAATACATGGAGTTGGCTCCGCTCTAAGGACTCATATACCTTATCAGAAGCAACTGTCTTGAACACGATTTTTATGGCGTTATCTGATGATACGAATCATTCCATTCTTCATCTTTTCTAATCATCGCATTTAAGATGGTCAGCAGTTTGCGCATACAAGCCACAAGAGCC
>NZ_CAWQTY010000188.1:0-27338 GCF_963897815.1 Xenorhabdus sp. Sc-CR9 | reverse complement strand
GCAATAGCAACAAGATACGATAAACTTGAACGGAATTATGCCAGCATGGTGGCACTGGCGTTTATCATTGTCTGGTTGCCAATGTGGGTTGATTGAATTATGACCTTAAAACATCAACAGTCCCTATTTAAAATCACTATTTTCTATGGTATACAATGGCAGCTTGTTAAGCGTTCATCGATTTGATTAACGCCATTGAAAGTTACGATTAAATGATGAACATCTAGAGTAGAGCTATGAACGCAATTGTAAATCTTCTACTAAGCCTACTATCCCTATCCGAATAGGTGGCTGCGTTTATCTGTTTTTCTTATGAAGCCACCAGTTAGGTGGCTTATCTATCTTGCTGGTGGAACTGTTTTTTAACCGGAGTTCCTTGTGACATTTTTTATTATATCCAGCATTCTATTATCTTATATCCTCAGTCAAGAAATTGGTTGCTCTGTGCGCCCGAATACACATGTTAACGCCTTAGCGATAAGGAGGTTAGTGTGAGTCAACAATGGACTTCTCGTTTTGGTCACGTATTAGCGGCAGCAGGTTCAGCTGTTGGTATTGGGGCTATATGGAAATTCTCTTATGTTACTGCAACAAATGGCGGTGGTGCATTCCTTTTAGTCTTTTTATTGTTCAGTTTCATCATTGGATTAGCAGTGTTGATGGCTGAAAATTTACTGGGAAGTAGTACCGGTGAAAGTGCTGTAAATGCGTTTAAGAAGTTATTAGGTAAGAATTGGGGATTTATTGGTTTTATCGGAATTTTCAGTTCATGGTGTATTTACAGTTTTTATAGTGTAGTTGGTGGATGGACGATTGGTTATGTCTCGATGGCAGCAGTTGGAAAACTGAATATAACGGACAGTAATCAGCTGACTATTATTTTTAATAACTTCATCAGTAATCCCTGGTGGCCGATAATTGCACATTTAGTCTTTGCAAGTTTAACTTGCATTGTAGTTTTGGCTGGAGTGCAAAAAGGCCTTGAAAAAGCAGGGAAAATAATGATGCCACTCCTTATTGTAATCATGGTAGTTTTAATAATTATCGGGATTCGTTTACCTGGTTCATCTGCAGGATTGAAAATGTTTTTATATCCTGACTTTGCTAGTCTGACAGGTAAAGGAATTTTAGACGCATTAGGGCTGGCATTTTTTTCCTTGTCTATCGGTCTGGGAATACATGTTACTTATAGTGCCTATTTACCAAGTAATAAAGGGATTGGACGCTCTAGTGTTTGGGTAGTGATATTATCATGTCTTGTATGTATATTAGCCGGTCTGATGATTTTTCCTGCTTTAACTTCTGCGGGATTAGAACCTAATGCAGGTCCGGGTTTAACATTCATGACGATGCCCATTTACTTTGCTCATTTGCCCGGAGGTACTATTTGGGCAATTACTTTTTTTACATTATTACTGATGGCCGCATTGACTTCATCGATTTCATTGCTTGAGCATATTGTTGCTTATGTACAGTCTCGATTTCATTGGTCTCGGCGTAAAGCTGGCTTAATTGTTACATTATCTATTATGTTAATGGGGATTCCTGTCTCTTTATCCTTTGGGGTGTTAAGCTTTTTATCGATAGGCGGGAAGAATATTTTTGATATATTAGATTTCATTACATCAAATGTTCTGATGCCGTTGTTTGGAATTATAATTTGTTTGATTTTTGGTTGGTCAAGTAAAGCTATTTCATTAATGCCTGATAATATGTCACGATTAAAACGCAAATGTTTATTGCTTATATGGAGATATATTGGCCCGGCTTGCATCGGTATTATTTTGGTACATGGATTGATTTGATTTTGTTGTAAATGTATCAGCTTATCTATAAGAATTAACAGATAAGCTGATACATTGAATTGGTGAGCATATCTTCTTGTTTCCTCGCGTAGTTCCGCCTTTTAAGTTCCTTGAATTCACATATTAGGATTTGCAAAGTAACGCCATCAAGATTCCATTGAGCTTCAGCATGTCGTATGGCAATTATGCGCATTATGTATCCCTGAGAAATAGTTTTACTCTAAAGTAAACCAAAAGGCGGGCAACTCATCATATAAAATTTTTACTATACAAAAAACAAATTAATTCAACGAAAAATAACTAAAAAATTAGTAACTATATGTTATAAAAGTAATTGTTGTTAATGTTTTTTCCTGTTATTTCAATATCTATTACATTTGTTCTGTTCAGTGGGGTTGAACTCCAGGGGTTTATCTGAATTGCACTATCTAAAATAGACACTATATTGATTGATGTGATTTTAATTTTAAAAATTATATTCTAACAAATAATTTTAAATTGGAATTGTATTATCGGTATTTGCACTAAAAATCTTATACCATTGCCAAGTAACTCTTAATTTTCCTGTCAATTCAAGTAGAAATAGCGTAAGGAAGAGTGTCATGAAAGTATTGATAGCAAAAAATGAAATAGGTACACGATACCACAGTCACATTATCGAAAATGCGGTTCAAAGGTTGGCAGATAAATTAACTGAGAAAGATGTTGATGTTGTTATTGCGGATTCACTGGATGATAGCTATACGATAATTTCAGCCAATGAGCCATTTGATTGCGTTATGGTCAGTTGCGCACTTATGGATGATGATTTATATCTGAGTATACAGCGATTATTGAATAAGTTATTTGAGCGTCAGGAAAATGTCCCGGTTTTCTTATTAAGCGATAGAGAGAAAACGGTGTTTCTGCTGAATCATGATTTACTGGAACAGTTGACTGAGTTTGCATGGATATTGGAAGATTCAGCCGATTTTATTGCCGGTCGTGCCATTGCAGCCATGAAACGTTATCGCCAACAATTATTACCTCCTTTAATGTCTGCCTTGATGAAATACAGCCGAACCTATGAATACTCTTGGGCTGCCCCCGGGCATCAGGGTGGGGTGGGGTTTAATAAAACACCGGCTGGGCGCTTTTATCATGATTATTATGGGGAAAACCTCTTCCGCACCGATATGGGTATTGAGCGTGCCTCATTGGGATCGCTGTTAGACCATTCCGGTGCATTTGGTGAAAGTGAAAGGTATGCAGCCAGAGTATTTGGTGCTGATCATTCTTATTCGGTAGTAGTCGGAACGTCGGGTTCTAACCGTACGATTATGCAGGCTTGCATGACCGAAGATGATGTTGTTGTCATTGACCGCAATTGCCATAAATCCATTGAACAAGGCTTAATCCTTACAGGGGCAAAGCCTGTCTATATGCTGCCAAGCCGTAACCGATATGGCATTATCGGCCCTATTTATCCGCAAGAAATGCAGACAAAAACACTACAGAAAAAGTTGAAGCAGAATCCACTGACTCAGAAGGTAGCTAATCACAAACCTGTTTATAGCGTAGTGACAAACTGTACTTACGATGGTGTCTGTTATAACGCCAAACAAGTTCAGGAATTGCTGGATAAAAGTGTTGATCGGATACATTTTGATGAAGCATGGTATGGTTATGCACGTTTTAACCCGATTTATCATGATCATTACGCAATGCGTGGAGAGCCTAAAGACCATTCTGGGCCGACAATTTTTGCCACTCATTCATCTCACAAATTACTGAATGCGTTATCGCAAGCCTCTTTCATCCATATTCGTGATGGACGTAATCCTGTTGATTTTGCAAGATTCAATCAAGCCTACATGATGCATACAACAACATCTCCCCTCTATGCGATTTGTGCCTCAAACGATATCGCAGTTTCAATGATGGAGGGTAATAGTGGTTATTCTCTGACGCAGGAAGTTATTGAAGAAGCGATAGATTTTCGTCAGGCATTGGCACGTTTGAACAGGGAATTCAGCGAAGAAGGAGGATGGTTCTTTAAACCGTGGAATCAGGAGCAAGTGATCGATCCGGCTACTGGCAAGAAAGTTGCTTTTGAAGATGCTTCCAGGGATTTACTGGCGAAAGAGCAAAGTTGCTGGGTAATGCACCCAGGGGACAGCTGGCATGGATTTGAAGACTTGCCTGATAACTGGAGTATGCTCGATCCGATTAAAGTCAGCATCTTGGCTCCGGGCATGGGCAAGAATGGCAAATTGCTGAAACAGGGCGTACCGGCCGCATTAGTAACGGCATGGCTGGGCCAGCACGGAATCGTACCTACCCGTACAACCGACTTCCAAATCATGTTCCTGTTTTCAATGGGTATTACCAAAGGAAAGTGGGGAACATTACTCAACACCTTGCTTTCTTTTAAACACAATTATGATGCGAATACACCTTTGAGTAAGATATTGCCGAATTTAGTGGAACAGTATCCTGATATTTACAATCAATTAGGCTTGAAAGATTTAGGCGACAAGATGTTCGATTATTTGCGGCAGAATAACCCGGGCGAAAAACTGAATCGGGCTTATGCCAGCTTGCCTGAAATGGTGATGACACCACGAGCGGCTTATCAGGCAATTGTGGCTGATAAGGTGGAAATGGTGGCAATTGATGATCTGACTCATCGCATCGCAGCAAACTCCATCATTCCATACCCACCCGGAATTCCAATGCTAATGTCAGGGGAAAAATTTGGCGATAAAACCTGTCCACAGACTGGCTATTTACACGCATTACAAAAATGGGATCACGAATTCCCTGGTTTTGAACATGAAACGGAAGGGACGGAGATCATCAACGGTATTTATCACGTTTTGTGTGTAAAAAAGTGAGAACGGGAAGATAAATTATGGCTACAGTTTCAGAGGCGAAAAAAGTCGGATTGATCCCCGTTACACTGATGGTTGCGGGTAACATCATGGGATCAGGCGTTTTTTTGCTGCCCGCCAGTTTGGCTGCAACAGGAGGTATTGCCATTCTCGGCTGGCTGGTAACTATCATTGGTGCTGTCGGGCTATCGATAGTGTATGCCAAGATATCTTCACTGGATGATAGTCCGGGTGGTTCTTATGCCTATGCACGACGGGCCTTCGGGCCTTTTTTGGGGTACCAGACCAACGTACTGTATTGGCTGGCGTGCTGGATCGGTAATATCGCGATGGTCGTGATCGGGGTTGGTTATCTTAGTTATTTTTTCCCAATCCTAAAAGATCCGATTGTCCTGACCATCACATGTATAGCAATACTGTGGATATTTGTTTTTTTGAACATCATTGGGCCACATGTTATTACTCGCGTTCAGGCTGTGGCGACCACATTGGCCTTGATCCCAATTGTAGCGACAGCGGTATTAGGATGGTTCTGGTTTAATGGCAAAACATACATGGATGCTTGGAATGTAAGTGGATTGAACACCTTTGGTGCAATCCAAAGTATTCTGAACGTTACATTATGGTCTTTTATCGGTGTTGAAAGTGCTTCGGTGGCTGCCGGAGTGGTTAAGGACCCTAAACGCAATGTACCGATTGCTACTATCGGCGGTGTACTTATCGCTGCTGTCTGTTACGTCCTGTCCAGTAGCGTGATTATGGGGATGATCCCTAACGCAGCGTTGAAAATCTCATCATCCCCTTTTGGCGATGCGGCCAGATTGGCTCTGGGAGATACTGCCGGTGCAATAGTCGCCTTTTGTGCCGCGGCCGGATGTTTAGGCTCACTTGGTGGCTGGACATTATTGGCCGGGCAGACAGCTAAAGCTGCCGCAGATGATGGGCTGTTTCCTGCGATTTTTGCCAAAGTTAATAAAGCGGGAACGCCGGTTGCTGGCTTGTTGATCCTTGGTGTCCTGATGACAATTTTCCAACTCAGCAGTATGTCTCCAAATGCAGCCAAGGAGTTTGGGTTAGTTTCTTCGGTTTCGGTTATTTTTACCTTGATACCTTATTTGTATACCTGTGCAGCCTTGTTGCTCATCGGACATGGTCACCTTGGGCAAGAAAAGGGACGATATACTGCCATCATTTTCATTGCCTTTATGTATTGTATCTGGGCTGTTCTGGGTACAGGGGCGAAAGAGGTGGTATGGACGCTGGTTGTGATGATGATAATCACGGCTATGTATACGTTTAACTACAACACGAAACATCCAGTACCTTTTCCTCTGGATAAAAAAGAGTAAATCGAATTTCGGATATTGTTTATTTTGTTAGCCATATTGGGTGCTGGAATATCAGCACCTTTTTTATTAAACAGCGTTCCAAAATTGCAGATCATTTCCTTACTTTTTGTGCAGATTTCTTGAAAGTCATTGGGTATCTACGGGTTAATTTAAGTAAAATGATGGTATTTTCGATGTCGTTTGAGTCAAAACAGTAACATTTTCCGCCAATTTCCCTGCCAAGTTTGAATTGTGAAATAAATCACTTTTTGATGTAACAAGCAAATTGCTGTTTGTTCATAAAGTAAACATTTTGATAAAAACAAACAAATGTTGGTTTGTTTTTTTATTTTACAAATCTTATTGTTTTTATTGTGATTATTCTCACATAAAGATATTACGACTTCAGTTAAAACATATAAAACTCTGACATATTGCAAATTTTTAATATATAAATAGTTATATTTATCACAATATTGACTTGTGAGGATTTTTTCATATGGCTTACGATCTCTTTCTCACTATGACAATAAACAATATAAATTAACTTTACTGTCGGATGTTGATGAAATAGAAATCTCTCATGTTCAAAACATCAGTAAGGACATGACATGGCAAATCGGGAAAAACAGATATTGCAGCTTATCCGGCGAGATCCTTTCATTCAGCAGCAGGAAATGGCCGATATTCTTGGAATTAGCCGTTCATGTGTCGCAGGACATATTATGAATATGAGTAAGAAGGGGTATATAAAGGGAAAAGGCTATATTCTTTCAGAAAATAGATATGCTGTCACAGTAGGTGCTGCTAATATGGATATTGTCAGCTATGTGTTTTCTGAAGTAATTTATGAAGATTCTAATCCAGGAAAGAATAAATCTACTGCGGGAGGAGTAGCTAGAAATATAGCACATAATATCGCTTTATTAGGGAATGAAAGCTATCTGATTTCTGTTATTGGTGATGATTTTTATGGAAGAACGTTATTGGAACAAACGAAATTAGCAGGTGTTTATACCGATTATCTTCATAAAATTCCTGATGAAAATACATCTACTTATAATTCATTAATTGATGAAAGAGGTGAAATGCGGGTAGCGGTTAATGATATGGGTATATTAGAAAAACTCACGCCTGCTTTATTGTATCAATCTAAAATGCTAATTCAGAATGCAGGTGTATTGATTGTTGACTGTAATTTGACGGAAGATGCATTAGAGTGGTTATTCAGCCATGCAGGAAATATTCCGGTCTTTGTAGATACAGTATCAACATTTAAAGCAACTAAAATTCGCCATTGGTTATCTCATATTCATACCCTGAAACCCAATCGTCTTGAAGCTGAAATACTCAGCGGAATAAAAATCACAACATTATCAGATGCATCTGATACAGCATCTTGGTTCCATCAACAAGGTGTGCAAAGGCTGGCCTTAAGTATGGGCACAGATGGGGTGTATTACAGTGAGATAGGTGGTTATGTGGGATGTTCGCCCGCTATTCCCGTCAATGTGGTTAATGCCAGTGGAGCCGGTGATGCAATGATGGCGGGTCTTGCTCATTGCTGGTTGGAAGGCATGACATGGGCAGAGAGTATTCGTTTTGCACAAGGCTGCTCTGCGCTCACTTTATCCTCAGAATTTACTAATTATCCGAATTTATCCTGTAGTAGAGTGAAACAACTGTTGGAATTGAAATGATGAATAAAAATATTGTGTTAAATGAATATTTAGATATTTCTCCAGAAGTAATAGATGCATTGGCAGATAATCGTCCTGTTGTTGCGTTGGAATCGACTATTATTTCCCACGGGATGCCTTATCCGCAAAATAGGGAAATGGCTTTGGAAGTTGAACAATGTATTCGGGATAATGGTGCGGTACCAGCGACTATTGCCATCATTGAAGGGCGAATGAAAGTTGGGTTATCTCATGGTGAAATTGAGCTATTGGCGAAAGAAAGGCATCTGGTGACAAAGGTTAGTCGCCGTGATTTACCTTTTGTTGTTGCAGCAGGAAAACATGGCGCAACGACAGTTGCCTCAACTATGATTATTGCAGAAATGGCTGGTATCTCTGTCTTTGCGACGGGAGGTATTGGTGGCGTTCATCGTGGTGCTGAACAGACTTTTGATATCTCAGCCGATTTACAAGAATTAGCTATGACTAACGTTGCGGTTGTGTGTGCTGGGGCTAAATCCATTCTTGATTTGGGATTGACAATAGAATATCTGGAAACTCATGGAGTACCTCTTGTGGGTTATCAGACAGAGAAACTACCTGCATTTTTCTGTCGTTCCAGCCAATTCCCGGTAAGTATAAGACTTGACGAACCTCAACAAATAGCCCAAGCCATGGAAGTAAAATGGCATTCGGGATTAAAAGGAGGTCTTGTTATCGCCAATCCCATTCCTGAATCATTTGCCATGCCGGAAGATCAAATCAATGATGCCATTGAACAGGCAATTGGCGAGGCTGAGGAACAGGGGATTTATGGTAAAGAAAGTACGCCATTTCTGTTGGCAAGGGTTGCAGAATTGACGGGAGGTGAAAGTTTACAGGCGAATATTGAACTGGTTTTCAATAATGCAAAATTGGCGGCACAAATCGCCATTGCTTATCAAGGAATAAATAAAAATAAATAAGCTTTATCCAATCTATTTTTATCCAAAATGATAAAACACCCAATGAATTTCAAATTGTGGCGTGGTGATAACATGGCTTATTTAACCAAGCGACATAATTGGAGTAAACGGGTATAGAATAAATGCCAGCCAGAAAGAGAACTAAGGTAATCCTTGACATTTTGTGGCTGGCTAAAAAATAACAGGAATATGATTATGGATATTTTACGCAGCTTACTAGGTGTAGTAATACTGCTTTTGATTGGGTATCTATTCTCTGTCAACAAAAAAAGAATCAGTTTACGGACTATAGGTGCGGCGTTATTGCTTCAGGTGAGCCTTGGCGCAATTATGCTGTATATTCCTGCGGGAAAATGGCTGATTAATAGTATCGCCAGTGGAGTTAATAGTATAATTTCTTATAGCTCAGCAGGAAGTTCATTTATTTTCGGTGGTTTGGTTAGTACGAAGATGAATGAGTTATTTGATGGTGCTGGATTTATTTTTGCATTCCAAGTGTTGCCGGCCATTATTTTCATTACCTCTTTAATATCGATGCTTTATTATCTTGGAATTATGAAATGGATCATTAATATCTTGGGATATTTGTTTCAGAAATCAATGAAAATTAGCAAAGTCGAGTCCTTTGCCGCGGTAACAACCATATTTTTAGGGCAAAATGAGCTTCCTGCGGTTTTAAAACCTTTTATCAATCAAATGAATCGTAATGAGCTTTTTACTGTCATGTGCAGCGGAATGGCCTCCATTGCGGGGTCTATGTTGGTTGGGTATGCAGGTTTGGGAGTGCCGATAGAATATCTTTTAGCAGCATCATTGATGGCAATCCCAGGTGGTATTTTATTTGCTCGTTTGCTTAGCCCTGCGACGGAGGCTTCACAAGTTCAATTTGGTCAAATCTCATTTAGCGAAAAACGCCCTGCCAGCGTTATTGAAGCAACCGCGAACGGTGCTATGTTAGGGCTGAAAATCGCTGTTGGTGTAGCAACCGTAGTCATGACTTTTGTTGCGTTGATTGCCTTAATCAACGGTCTGATTGGTGGCGTTGGCAGTATATTTGGTTTTAAAGGGATTAGTTTGGAAAGCCTGTTCGGTTATCTTTTTTCACCTTTGGCTTATATCATGGGGGTGGAGTGGGAGCACGCTGATTTGGCCGGAAGTTTGATTGGGCAAAAACTGGCAATCAATGAATTTGTCGCTTATGTGAATTTTTCTCCCTATTTAAACGATTCTGCTGTGAGTTTGGATAGCAAAACCATTGCTGTTATCTCATTTGCCCTTTGTGGTTTTGCCAATTTTGGCTCCATCGCTGTTGTGGTAGGAGCATTCATCACTGTTGTTCCTGAAAGAACGTCAGACATTGCACGGCTTGGCTTCAGGGCATTATTGGCAGCAACTTTATCCAACCTTATGAGTGCAACGATAGCAGGGCTATTTATGAGTTTGTAAAATGAACCCTTCGCTATGAAGTTTAACATACCTATTGGTTGCAAGGTTGTGGCAAGGACGTTGATTTAAGCCTGTGGTCAATAAATCGGTAACTTGAAAAATGAAGGACATAGGAGCTAACATGTTTAGGTGTTAAATAACTCACAGTAAGTTGTCTGAATTTCAATATACTAAAGAAATCAGGATAACTCGGTATTTCAGGTAATAGGAGCGTGCATATGTACAAAACTATTTTAGTACCAGTAGATATTTCAGAAGAAGATCTAACTAACAAGGCTGTTGGCTGCGCGCTTAAAATCGCCAGAGAGACAGGGGCCAAATTACATTTTTTACATGTCTTGCCTATTTCGTCAGCGATTATCAATGCTTATGCATTAGGCTATATGGAAATTAAAGACAAGGCGACTATCAAGGCGGAGAAAGACTTGAAAGTGCTGGTGGATTCCATTGACTTACCGATTGATTGTATTTCTTATTCGATTGCATTTGGCTCACCAAGAGATGAAATCACTGCTACGGCAAGTGAAATTGATGCTGATTTAATCGTCCTTGGTTCAAGACGGCCTAATATCACTACACACTTACTGGGTTCTAACTCCTCTGGGGTTGTCAGATACGCAAAAACGTCTGTATTAGTAGTTCGGTAATAATTGTTATCAGGAATAGTGGATTAATGGTTATATAGATTTTTAGTGACGGCTTTATTGGTTGGGTTCAATAACTACAGTTATATCCGATTACAGGGGAATGTATATGTATAACACGATTTTAGTTCCGATTGATATTGCAGAAGATCAATTAACTGATAATGCAATTAAACATGCAGAATACTTGGCAAAAATATCTAATGCAAAGATTCACCTGTTTCACTCAGTGCCAGATATATCAAGATTTTCTGTGAGTTATAGTTATCATTATGATTTATTGAGTTCTTTTGCTAAAAAAGCAATTGCAAATTCTGAAGAAGAACTTAAAAAAGTCGTAGAAAAAGTCGATTTACCTAAAGATAGGATATCGTTCTCTGTTGCCTTTGGTTCTCCGCGAGATAAAGTGCTGTCTACTGCCCGTGAAATTGGTGCTGATCTAATTATTGTTGGGTCACGTCGGCCGGATATTACAACGCATCTATTGGGTTCAAATGCGTCAGGTATTGTGGGATATGCCAATACTTCAGTATTAATTGTTCGGTAATTAATTTTGTTTTAATACTCAGTGAATTTCGAGTTATAGAGTGACAAGAAGTGAATTAATCTCCAGTCATATAGTGAACTATGTGGCTGGGGAAATGAGTATAGAGAATAAATCTACAGTTTGGAATGCGAATGGAATACCCTATAAAAATCTATTCATTTTTTAGTGGGTGATTATTAAAAAATAAATCGACATTCTTCTTTAAAACAATTATTAACTGATAATTATCCATTACCCAAAAATGGGTAATGGATAATAGTTGGTTATTTTGTAATAACAGAGAAATTTTGCTTAATCAGAAAACGAATTCAGAGTAATATCTAACCGGTTTTTACCAGCAATAATAACCTGAATCTGTAAATTATTTTCTGAACTGTTAGTGGTCATGACGGTCACTTCTTCATTCCCTGAATATTTCCTTACAACTGCCAGCAATTCTTGCTCAAGTTGTTCAATTTTAGCGCTAATGGTCATTTATTCCAACAAATTCAAATGAATATTAAAAAACCAATTTAATGTTACCCAAATAAACATAGTTCAATAGTTTAATAAACATGATATTTTGTTGCTTAACAAACCAATAAAAGCAACTATTTTGTGCGTTAATCCATATTAATATTAATTAATTCAAATAATAAATGGGTTTCATCATCATTATTGAGAAAAAATGAAGAATAATATTTGTCATTGCAGGGTATTGTCAGGCAGGATAATAGACGGATGTTATGTACAATAAGTAAATAGGTATTATTTTGAATAGTAAAATTAGCCTTTGGGCACGTTATCTTTTGGTTTTCGGATTAGCCGTATCTTTCAATGCATGGAGTGCTCCAGCCAACTTCGAACAAGCCAAAGTTGAATCAAGAAAGAATGTCTATGGTGATCAAACGAAATCAGGTTCAGGTACATTGTATTGTGGTTGTGATTGGCAATGGGTTGGTAAAAGCGGCGGGCGTGTTGATCTGGCTTCTTGTGGCTACCATGTAAGGTCACAGCAAACAAGAGCAGAGCGCATTGAATGGGAACATATAGTTCCGGCATGGGTATTCGGTCATCAACGCCAATGTTGGCAAAACGGCGGACGGAAAAACTGTGTTGATACAGATCCGGGGTTCCGCGTGATCGAATCGGATATGCATAATTTAGCGCCATCCATTGGTGAAGTTAATGGTGATCGCAGTAATTTCAGTTATGGAATGGTTGCCAGAAACACGCCTAATATGTATGGGGCATGTAGCAGTAAGGTGGATTTTAAATCACGCTTGTTTGAGCCACGCGACAGAGTGAAAGGTATGGTAGCCAGAGTCAACTTTTATATGCATGATCGTTATAACCTTACGATGTCACGTCAGCAGCAACAATTGATGATGGCATGGGATCGTCAGTATCCTGTGGATGCCTGGGAGCGTAAGAGGGATAACCGAATTGCCCGGTTTATGGGGCACCATAACCCATTTGTGACTGGTAGTAAGAAATGGGAATTGGGACACAAAAATTCAGGTCAGGGTTTGGTGGCTCAAAATAGTACGTCAAAGCTGAATAATCTGCATGCTGAGAACAATTCGGCACCAAGTAAAAAAATTGCATCAAAGACGGTGCACGGTGAAACCATAAAAGGAAATAAAAATAGCCAGATTTATCATTTTGAATACTGCTCTGGTTATAAAAAAGTGGCAGATAAGAATGCTATTTATTTTCGCACTGAAGCCGAAGCCAGAAAAGCAGGGTATCATTTGGCAGGTAATTGCAAGAAGTACTGAGAAGGGAGAATGTTTGGCTTTTTGTGATTATTATTCAATATATTATCAATGAAAAGTTAAAGAATGTTTTAGTAAAAATTAACACTATTAATTAAAGTGGGAACTGAATCTCAATTTCGGTTCCGCTTTTTTTATGTTTTTTAATCTTAATTTGTCCCGATATCAGAAATACTCGTTCCCGCATAATTGCCAGCCCAAATTGCTCTTGTTCTGTTAATGCTTGAGGCATACCACAGCCATTATCGCTAATCACGGTGATAATCTTTTTCCCGACAGGATAAATACGAATACTGATCCAGCTTGCGGAGGCATGTTTATAACAGTTATTCAAGGCTTCCCGAATAATCTGTACCAGATGTCGTGCATGACCAGTGGGGATAATTTGATGGGTTATCCGATAATGAAATTCAATATTGAATCCTAACCGATGATTAAATTCTCTGATCAAAGCCTTCAATGATTCATGCAAATCCTGATGGTTTTTTTCTGTTCGCAGTGAAGACAGCATCTCTCTGAATTGCTGACCCGCAATATCCAATTCTTCCTTAATCATTTTTAAGGAGATTAATCCCTGCCGTGAGAATTTATCGGTGCGGAAATGCAGGCTATTGATCTGAATCTTCAGAAAAAGGAATGATTGTGCAACGGTATCATGCAGATCTCTGGAAATGGATTTTCTATCATCACTGATGCGTTGCTGAATCTGCTGACGTACTGTATTTTTGAGTGATAAATGTTTTGCAAGTGCGCTAACAACAGACTGGATCAGATTCCGTTCATAAACAGACAGAACTTGATCCTGATGGATGATAATTTGAATCATTCCGTGGAAAGTTTGTTTATCATATAAATCCCATTTCAGCAGCCGTGGAAGATAAGTATCTAAAGTATTATCCGGATATTCAAAATGGTATTTCCTTTGTGGGTGATAAAGTAGGATTCTGACTTCATTAAAAGCAACTAGTTGATTGAGTGCATAAAATACCGTGTAAAAATTCTCAGATAATGAAGTGTTAAGGCTAAGTTGGGTATGAACAGATATGAGAAAACGTAAATACTGCTTTTCCTGTTTTAAGATTATTATTTTTTTCTGTTCTTTGGTGGAAAATAGTGTGATGCGAAACGAAATAAAGTTTGACTTATGGAGTAAGACAAATAAATAGATAATACTCAAGACGTTAAATATCGCCCACAGTTTTTCAATCAATGTGAGTGGGGTGTTGAATCCCAGAAAAAGGAGCACAAACAAACTGATAGCGATCGCCGTACCACACAATAAACCTATTGCTGCTACTGGATTGCTAAAAAAGGTTTTCATCAGTTAAACGATCCTCTTGTTGCCCTGATCAAAACCTTAGCTCAATTAGTTAAAAAAGGTTAATTCTCATCTGATTTTCATTCCTGCCGTTGTCATTAAGACACGAAATAACGTGGAAACAGCATATAATGCAAGTACACTGCAAAACCATATCATTACCATCCAACCCAAGCGTTTCCATAGCGTAGAGCGTCGCGGGTTTGTTTCAGTGGTAACCTTGTTCATGGTTGATTTTTCCTCGGAAGACATAATAACTCCAAAAGGTATAAGTCAGAATAATCGGGATGATGAACAGAGCGCCAACCAGCATAAAGCCGAGAGATTGAGGCGGAGAGGCAGCCTCTTCATAGCTAATGAAGGGAGGGATAATGTTCGGCCAGATACTGATACCCAATCCACTGAAACCCATGAAAATCAGTAATAGTGCAGTTAAAAACGGGAGGTAATGGCTTGAGTGCCGGGTAGCTTTTAATAGCTGCCAGCCTGACCACAATATCAATAATGGCACAGGCATGAAGAAAAACAGATTTGGCAGACTGAACCAACGTGCAGCGATTGTTGAGTTAGCGAAAGGTGTCCAAATGCTGATAACGGCAATGATCGCAAGCATCAATAACGTCAGTGGGCGCAGCACACGATACATCTGTTGTTGCAGATGACCTTCGGTTTTCATCACCAGCCAGCCGCAACCTAATAAAGCATAAGCAATGATAAGACCTAATCCACAAAATAGAGGGAAAGGCGCCAACCAATCAAAATAGCTACCAATATAAACACGATTTTCAACTGGAAACCCTTCAATAACAGCGCCAACAACAACACCCTGCATAAATGTGGCAAGGATTGATCCACCAATGAAAGCTTTATCCCAAAAATGTTGGTGTTTTGGCGATGACTTGAAGCGAAACTCAAAAGCGACACCACGGAATATCAGCCCCAGAAGCATAATGGTGAGTGGAATTGTCAGTGCATCCAAAATGATGGCATAAGCCAGAGGAAATGCGCCAAATAATCCGGCGCCTCCCAACACTAACCAGGTTTCATTTCCATCCCAGACGGGAGCCACAGAATTCATCATCAAATCACGATCAGATTGCCCTTTAATCGCCGGATACAAAATACCAATCCCAAGATCAAAACCATCCATTACGATATACATCATGGTACTGAATATGATGATCAGGAACCAAATAAGAGGAAGATCAATACCCATTTACTGACTCCTTATCAGGGGATTGAGAGAGACCTTTGCGGATAAGTTTCATCATATAGGCGTAACCGACACCGAAAACGGCACCATAAACGATGAAGAAAATAAGCAGGCTGATGCTCATGTGGATCTCTCCATGTGCTGAAACCGCCTCTTTGGTACGCATAAGGCCATAAACGACCCATGGCTGGCGGCCGATTTCCGTTGTAAACCATCCGGCCAGAATAGCGATAAGGCCGGAAGGTGCCATCAGGAGTATAAAGCGCAGAAAAAGTCGGTTCTCATAAAGGCGTTTTTTATGGCGCAGCCACAGCCCCCAAATACCGGCTACAATCATCAAAATCCCCAATCCGACCATGACACGAAATGACCAGAACACCATAAAGACATTTGGACGATCTTCCACTGCAAACTCTTTTAGTGCCGGAATTTGCTTATCCAGGCTGTGCGTCAGAATCAGGCTGGCAAGATAGGGGATTTTAACGGCATAACGTGTTTCTTCGGTCTCTTGATTAGGCATACCAAATAAAATTAAAGGAGTGGGTTCTCCGGGATGATTCTCCCAATGTCCTTCCATTGCGGCAACTTTAGCGGGTTGATGTTTCAACGTATTTAACCCGTGCATATCGCCAATCAGAGCTTGTAACGGAGCAATAATCAGGATCATCCACATCGCCATTGACAGCATTTTTCGCATGGCTGATGAATCATTACCTTTCAGCAGGTGCCAGGCTGCCGAAGCCGCGATAAAAAATGCTGAGGCAAGGAATGCAGCAGTTCCCATATGCAAAAGACGATAAGGAAAGGAAGGATTGAAAATGACCGCCAGCCAATCAACAGGGACAACTTGATTCCCGACAATCTCATAACCTTGTGGTGTCTGCATCCAGCTATTGGAGGCCAATATCCAGAATGTAGAGATAATAGTCCCGAGTGCCACCATGCAGGTAGCAAAAAAGTGTAGTTTTTCTCCAACCCGATGCCAGCCAAACAGCATGACACCGAGAAATCCTGCTTCAAGGAAAAAGGCTGTCAGCACCTCATAAACCAGTAAGGGACCTGTGATAGAACCAGCAAAATCAGAAAAGAAGCTCCAGTTGGTACCGAACTGATAGGCCATCACTAAACCAGAAACAACGCCCATACCGAAATTAACTGCGAAAATTTTTGACCAGAAGTGGTATAACATTTTGTAATCGGTATTACGTGTTTTAAGCCACAAACCTTCTAACACTGCCAGAAAGCTGGCTAAACCTATCGTAATAGCAGGAAAGATAATATGAAAAGAAACCGTGAATGCAAATTGTATCCTTGCGAGTTCAAGGGCATTTAACCCGAACATAGTGACCTCTTATTGAAATCTATTGGAGATATGGGTAAACGAAGTTAGAAGGTCAGACAAGTAAAACATAAGAGAGGTTGGTATAATAGTTACAATTTTTAATTTATCATATATAACAGTTTAACCTCATATTAATGTATTGAATGGATTAATTATTTGTTAAATAAACCAAATTTAGTTTGAGGTAATACCATGAATAAAAACGTTATGGTGGTTTTCGGACTTGATAGTCCTCGAGAATGTTATTTAGAAAAACTATATAATCAAAAAAAATTTAGAGATGGTAATATCTATATAACTATAGATATCCTGAGTTCTTCATTAGGATTAGAATTGTCTTCAGATGATTTTTTAAATGCCATAAGCCATTTTATAAAAAACAAAAATAAAACGCTTAATGATTTATATTCCTCTAATCGATTAAAATCTCAAAAAAACTTCTATGCTTTAATGTGGTGTTTTAATCATGAAAAAGGAAAAGATAGTTATTCTATTACACCAGAACAAGAAAAAATACTTATGGATTTAATCGATCCAGATACTGTTCATTACTTACTGAATAGCTGGGGTGATTTTTTAAATAGGAAGTTAGGTGAAATATCTCTTCATGATACCTTTACAAGAAGAAATGATAATAAAAATAAATTTGGAAAAAAAAAGTCATATAGTAATTATAAGGCCGGATTTTTGACCAAAAATGTTCCTTTTCATTATGTAAAGAAAAAATTAAATGAAGAGGAAATGATAAAATCGGGGAAGTTATATAGCGATTCTTCACTAACACACTCAAGTTTAGTTAATACAATCAAAGATAAAGATTATACTCATAATGCTTTTGCAAGTTATCTAAAAAGTGATGGGGAAGGTATTTCAAATCTTTTAAATATCAGGCATGAGATTGGCCACCTTGGGCCTGATTATGATTGCTTTGAAAGTTATGAAAAGAAGTATCATGGAGAATTAATTACAAGAACTTTTATAAAATCATATTGGCGTAAAATATCAAAACTGGCGATTGATTGGGTTGAAGCACAAGCTGGTGATACGAATTCACCGATTAAAGGATTAGTATTTTATGTGGAAAATGATAATCGGTTTAAGAAATATAAAGAAAAATCTAATATAGATGAAAGAAAGTTTCATCAAAATTGGCAAGACAGTGATTATAAAGATATTGCTTCCCTTGACTATAGATCTCCGATTGCTCATTCAGAGCTTAGGCATGCAAGAAAATTAATGAATAGGGATTCTAATCATCATATAGAATTAGTTTATACCAATGATAAAGGCATTCTTAACCGTATTAAAAAATTTCTTAATGAACGGTAAGATACTATTCCGGTAGATATTTATTGCTGCAACTTGCTGTAACATGGGGTACGGATAAAAACCAAAGAATACACACAATAATAAGTTTTTTGAGTTGAGTCATTTTAGAGTGTTTTTTGTTTCTGAGAAGATAGGGTATAATAGTTTAGTTTTAATTGAAAGATAACTATAACAATTTAAGCAAAGGCCGGGCTTATGACGCGTTATGAACAATTAGCGGGTGTGATCCGCCAACAGATAGAAGACGATATATGGCAAGTTGGTGACAGGTTGCCATCATTGAGAGAGTCGGTTAAATCGTCAGGTTTGAGTCTGATGACGGTGCTGCAAGCTTATCAACTACTGGAAAGTCAGGGGTGGATCGTAGCACGCCCTCAATCAGGGTATTATGTTGCCACTCGCTTAAAACCTTTTGCGGCGGCAAAAGGAGGAAAAGGACTGAATTTAAGCGAGAGTGTAGAGATTAGTGCTTCAATTTTTGATGTTTTACAGGCATGTAAAGATCCGAAAATTATTCCTTTCGGTTCGGCATTTCCCGATCCTTCTTTGTTGTTAGACCCTAAATTGTCAAAAACACTGGCTTCAGTCGCCCGTCGTTTTGTTCCACACAGTTCGCTGGCAAATCTTCCGCCTGGTAATGAAAAATTACGGCGGAATATATCCCGTCGTTATGCTTCTCACGGCATCCATATTTCGCCGGATGAAATCGTCATTACTGCGGGCGCTATGGAATCATTAAGTTTCAGCCTGCAATCCGTCACTTCGCCGGGGGATTGGGTGGTGATTGAATCGCCGGCTTTTTATGGTGCATTGCAGGCGATAGAACGGTTACGTTTGAAAACGATCGCCATTAAGACTGATCCGCAGACAGGCATTGATTTGGATACATTGGAAGAGATTGTACAAAAATACCCGATCAAAGCGTGTTGGCTGATGTCGCGTTATCAAAATCCACTGTGCTGCACAATGTCTTCTGAAAATAAACAACGGCTGGTGGAGATTCTGAATCAGAACCAAATCGCTTTGATTGAGGATGATGTATATGGTGAATTGTATTTCGAACAAGAGCCTCCTGCGCCGATAAAATCATGGGATACAGCAAATAATTTCATGCATTGCTCATCATTTTCAAAATGCCTTGCGCCGGGGTATCGGGTCGGTTGGGTAGCAGCGGGAAAACATGCGCAGAAAATTCAGCAATTACAGATGATGAGTACGGTGTCTGCCAGTACGCCAACACAGTTGGCAATTGCGGATTATCTGGCTCAGGGGGGGTATGACAATCACCTGCGGCGCTTGCGACGCCAATTGGAGCAGCGACAAAGTCAGATGCTACGCGCAATCCGTGAGTATTTCCCTCAATCTGTGAAAGTGAACAGTGCCCGTGGAGGCTATTTCCTTTGGCTGGAATTTGAGCCGCCTTTCAATGCTAATCGGTTATATCAGCTGGCGTTGGCGAAAAATATTAGCATTGCGCCGGGCAGCATGTTTTCTACCAGTTCTCAATTTGATCACGCTTTCCGCTTGAATACCTCGTTTGCATGGAATGAAGAGCAGGCTTTGGCAATGAAAGATTTGGGTAATTTATGCCACATGATTTTAAGGGAATGCGGGTAATCAATCACATTTCAACTATCTCGATATTGTCGCAGAAAGAATTATTTGCGAATGTTTCTGTTAACAATTAGATAATAGTCATCTTTTGTTGTTGTAAACAGAATATAAAATGGTGAAGGAGTGGCATGAAAATGAAATGTTTTGATTATGCAACGTTACCAAAAGAGCAATGGTCTGAAGGGAGAGGTGAAACAAGGGATATTGTGTGTTGGCCGGTTGCTGATGATTTTGCCTGGCGGGCTTGCTTTACAACGATTCATCAAAGTGGGGTATTGGCGCAATATTCTGATATTGAACGTTCTATCGTATTATTGAAAGGAAAAGGAATGCGTTTGACCAGTCCAGGGTTTCTGGAACATGAACTGGCGAAGAAAATGATCCCATTCCATTTTTCAGGTGATATCCAAGGCCATGCAGAACTGCTGGATGGCTCTGTTCAGTGTTTCAGTATTATGACTCGTCGTTCGTGTTGGGTTTCTGAGATATCTGTGGTTTCTGATGAACGTTTACTACCGACGGCCCACAGTGGCGTACTTTATGTATTGAAAGGTCGCTGGGAAATGACGGGTTCGAATAGTTTTCAGCTTGCTTTTGGTCAAGGTGCATGGTGGTTGCCGGAGATTAGGGAGGGAACAATTAAGCCACTGGTTGCGGATAGTCAGTTATTGTGGGTGGATTTGCAGCCCAGCTATGAACTTTGCAGATGAAGGATTGAGTTCTCGCCCAGACGGGCCGCGGAACTTGTCATGATCCTATTTAACATATTGTAAATACTATAATTTATTGATTGTATAATAGGATCTTTTAAGGAGGATGATCATGCCTAGTACCAATAATAACCACCAATCTGAGTTACTTCCTGCGACAGCCTTTACCAAATATACTCCACTTGAAAATACCCTGACGGGAATCTTGCAGAAGCGAGGATACGACATATCTAACCCAGCATTGCTGGCACAAGCGGCACGGGATCGTGAGCTTAAGGAGGGACTCTTGCCTATGGGGAGTGTAACTGAACCCCGTCAGGGCAGTGCCGATATCCAGCAGTTTGCCATCGAACCAATTTCGTTTGCTAAATCCAACACCATCAGTGCAGAAACATTAACCAGGGTGGGGCGACTTCCGGCAGAGGGGCGTGCTCAATTGGTGAAGATTAAGGCAGGTTTATACGAAGTCGAATACACTGATCTAAGCACGAGTGATCTCTCTGAGAGTGACGTGAAGAGTGTGCCAGCGTATTTTCTCGGTTACAACGGTGAAAATCAGGCTAATGCGTTGCCTGCTTACGTGGATATTCCTAAGCATGCGGTTCCGGGGAGTTTTCTGTTCACCGCGTCATTGTCGGGATGTTCGATTGTGGTGACCAACCTTGATGACAATACTTACCGGGTCTACCACGATGGTCGAGTTAATAGTTCGTTGCTGTATGACAACGTTGTCATGGCAGTGGATTTCAAGGATTACCAAGTAGTGGGTACCTCTGAAGGCCTTGCTGCGACTTATATGCAATACGTCAATGATGAATGGAAACTGGTGTTCCAGCGTCAGGAGTATCAGCAGGACGGTCATATGCTCTGGCCGAAGCTACGTAGCGGCGGGGAGCCAATATCAATTCAGATCGCTGACAGCCAAGTGTCTGAGCATAGTCAGTCCCAATTTACTGATTACCGTGAACAGATTCACCGAAAATTCAAAAAGGTCGCTGCCCAGTTCGGAGTTTCAGTTGAAGGGATCTCTGATGGTGTATACGAAGGGGGAGAGTTTTCTTCTCATCATCCAGCGATTGCAGCGTGGATTGAGTTGCGTGACAAGGTTCAAGCCAAGATTATGGCAGAGACTCAGCCATTGGTGGACAAACGAAGCGAACTGTATAATATCCGAAACAGCACCAGAAAAAGTTCTCAGCTTGCCCTGATTGATCAACAGATAAAACAGCTCAATATCACGCTGGAGTTCTACAAGGAGCAATACGATTCAGTTTTGCGTGAAATGTCCTCCGTCGAACAAAGCTGGTTATGGCAGCAAATCAAATCCAAGAGCGGTATAGATGCCGTATTGCAGATTAATGATATATCTATTCAGAGCGGCGGTCAGAAACACGCCCGTAGCCTGGGTGAGCGTTATGCTATTGCCGAAGCTTACCAGCGAAGGGGACCGAGTACCGAGTTTGTTGATGGCTTGCGCAACTTTCAGGATATCAGCATCCCGGGTTTTAACGATAAAATGTCAGTTCTGGAAATGAAAAGCCTGTTTTTTGACAACAAGCTTACTCTCAGGCAGCGAGGTGCCTTGAGCGGCCATATCACTGACGCTAGCCGGTCCGAGTACATTGACAAGGTACTGAAACAGACAGCGGTATTCAGCGAGGATTTTCAGCGTGCCGGTAGCCGCTTCAATCTCTTGGTGCCACAAGATTTTTATCTGTCATTGGTCGGAGACGTATCTGGCGGGCGTTGCTATCCCTTGGTCAGAGCCATGGCGGTCGCGCTGGCCAGCAATGGCAAGGCGGGTATCAACAGCCTGGTGGAAAAACTCTTTCTTGCCGCAGCCTCCCCTCAGGCAGGTAGTTCCACACTGCTAAAAAACAGTCTGGTAACACTGCACTCCAATGTTGAGGCCGTACAGGCGTCAACGGTGAAAGGGCAAGTTACCTTGTCCGAAGTCGTTTCCCTGCTGGAGGGCGCGACTGGAACCTCGACGTTCTCTCTCAATACCCGGAATCATGCGATGATGGTGGGATCTACTGCCGGAGCTGAAGGGCGTCGTTACTATTTCTATGATCCGAATGTCGGGATTTTTGCATTCGACGATGCGGCCAACTTCTCCCGTGGTATGAATCAACATCTGGTGAAGCGCAATTTGGCCATTCATTACGGTTCATTTGGCAGCAAATCGGTTCCTGTCTTCAACTTAGTGCAGATCGATCCCGTCAAGATGGCAAAAGTACCAGTGGGTAATGGCTTGGACGTCGCTGACTTGACCCTCCCCGTAGAACTGTCCACTGTTATAGAGCAACGGCGGAAGGTCAAGCAAATGATCAACGCCCAAGAAAGGGTTGCCGAGGATACTCAGTTACGCACCACATTGGTTACCCTTGAGGCTGAGCAGTGGGGAGCAAAATTTGACGGAGCAATTATAAGGCTTGCTCAGGAAAATAAGCTTGACTCGTGCTGGATGCCGGTGATTGGTAACATCGAGGATCAGGGTAAAGATCGTTATCGCATCCAATTCATCAATCGTGATAACCTTGATGAGACTCGCTGGGTGAGCAGCAACGATGTTACCTTTGTCAAATTCCGCCGCTTCATTGATAAACATATACACACCCTGGGCCAGCATTTCACCCTCAAACGCGGTCAGATACAGCGAAATAGTGGTATTAGTGAGGTAGCTCCGATTGATGGGCTGAACGCTGGATTTGCTCTACAGGCGTTGATCCAATGGTTTGCCGACAAGAACCGCAACGATGCGGCACATGGGATCTCTTCGCCAGATTTGAGCGCCGCACTCAAGATCCACAGTTACCTTAACTACGCTCAGATGATGCGCGGTGGCGTGAACGACGCAGTCAATGTTACCAGGCTGGTGCGTACAGCATTGCGCGGCGAAATAGTGGGTGCCGAAACTTCACTCAAAGAGTTTTCTTCAGCGCTGGCCCATACCACCAACGAAGGTATAGGCTTGCTTTTTGGTGTAACCTCTATTGGGTTAGACGCCTATGAACTCGCCCATGCAGAAACTGACACACAGAAAGCGGTATTCGGGACTCAACTGGCGTTTGATTCGGCCAGCTTTGTTACCGATGCTGCCGGGGCAGGTGCCGGAATGGTCGGTGCTTCGACAACTGCGGCAGTCCTCGGTGGTGCTGGGGTACTCTTCGGCGGACTGGCAGTGGGCTTCACAGCACTGGCTCAAGCTTTTGGTGCGGTCGCCGAGGATGCCAAGGCAGTGGGGCATTATTTCGATATGCTCGATAAGGCCTACGAGGGTGATGGTTATCGGTATGATAGCAAGCAAGACGTGTTGGTGCCCCTCGCCGGAGCTGTGATCAAGACTTTGGATCTGCGTAATAAACAGGTGGGTTTCGACAGTCAGTACATCTATCGTACCCATTCTGGTTCTACAGGCTCAGGGGAAATCAATTATTTCTTCTGGGTCGGCGATTTCCCAAGGATGGTGCACGATCGCAGTCAAGCAATCGAGGTACGCAGCGGGATCGGACATAAGAAGGCTTTCCGTGATCTCGAGCACAGTGACAGCAATGTGCTGATCTTGCCGGGTACACCCAAGTCTTTCATTAACTATGAATATATGCAGTTACCGAGCGCAGCGACACGCCATGATGCCGGTTTCGATGTGATTCGCAAGCTCGAAAAGGATAAGCGCTTCGACTATGATTTTTACATTTTTCCGGGCGAGGTTACGATCCGTAGAATTCATCAGGAGTATGTTGCAACACCGATTGAAGTGATACTCGACCAGAGAAGCAGGAAACTGATAGTGCCTGATCTGCCCAAGGAACTGTATGGCTACCTGCATTACGAGATCAAAGGTGCTGGTGGTGAGTACCTGATCGGGCTGAACGAAGGCACCAGCGTGAAGCTCACGAGCAACATCCTCCACAATCCGGTCGGCAAGGCACTGTCGCGCTGGATCATTGATAGCAGTTTGCTCACCAGCGATACCATCCGCGTCTTAAAGAACCGACTGGTTGTCGGTGGTGTGGTGGTTGAACTGGATCCCGCCCAGAACAAGCAGGTGCTGGTGGTCAACCACCATGGTGAAGTGAGCGAGGTCGACTTCTCTGGCCTGACAACTCAGGTGGTTAGCGTAGATTCGAGCAAGTGGCAAGTGTCCGGCCAGCAAATCGAGCAGCACCTGAAAGATCTGGCCAAGGCACATCAGTTGCACGGACAGTATGTGGTAGTGGAGAACTACAGCCATAATGGGCGTGATGTTGGTCGGGCGTTCTACGATGTGGCTAAAGAGCGGATGATATTCACCGACACTACCCAGGAACAGGCCAAACACGCTCAACTGGGTGCGGTGATGGACGATCATGCCTATTTCTACGACACCGATAATGCGGCGGCGTGGCGGGTAGACATCGCCACCGGACAGGTCGATGCGCAGTTTATGCCATGGTTCAATCATAGTGTGGGTAAAATCAGTCGGCTGTGGCAAGAGGGGAATGCTATCTACCTGACGCACCATTATCAGATGAAGGCGGGGGAAGCTAAACTGGAATATCGGATCCTCGGTGACCGAATGGAGTTGGTCAGTTCGGTGGGTGATGATACGCTTCTCCAGTTTCTGGCAAACACCGATCCGCATCGTGGTGAGTTCAAGACCAGACTTCAAAACTACAAGAGCAATAGTACCCGACGTGAGACTTCGAGATATATATTGGGCGCCCGGCTGATCCAGCCGACCATTGCGGATCTGGTCACGGTGTTCGGTATGGATGCGGCTGGCGTGGTGCACCGCTACTGGATACGTACCAGTGATGACACGCTGATCAAGCCGAATTTGGCTCCACCGGAGAATAAGATCTTGCATGTTGAAGCGTCCGAACAGAAACACATCCCGGTCGACCTCGTATTGGTGGGCAGTATTCCCCGCTCTGCTGGCGCGGAAGTGTTCTTCTTCTACAGTAAGAAGCAGAAGGCTCTGTTCCGTCAGGAAGGTTCAGGACATGCTGTTCTTGACGCCAACCATTCCATAGCATTGCGTATCAATACTCCAGTGTTGGCTAACGTGGTCAACCTGAACGACAATCTGCTGGCTGTTACCGAGGATGGGCGTGTGGCCCGGCTCGATGCGCTGGGGCAACTTAGCTACGAAGCGGTCAACGAACATTGGCTCAAGGGACGTACTCACTGGTGGCAGGATCTGGCCAGCGTCACTGACAACAGAACCACCTTGGCGGTGTTCGGGGTCAAGGGCACCGACGGCAAGAGCCTACTGTCAGTGTGGTACCACAACGGACAGGTGGTAGTGGCTTCAACGGCATTGCAGGGTAAATCGCTACAGTTTCTGGGGTTCGAAGCGGGTGGCACCTCCGCGCGGCTTTTCGAGCCTGAAAGTGGTAAGTTATATTATCAACCAGCTATGACCGCAGATGCGTTGGCTGCTGCCTTTGGCTCTGATCATGTGCTTGACGCGTCAGTACAACTTCCTGTTGCCAGTGAGTTAATGCCTGAGTTGTCTTTCAAGGAGGTAAAGCAGGTTGATATCGGTATGCGCCTGATCACAGTCAAGGGTGAGATCTTGTTGCAACCTAATAATGGCAGGCCGCAGTTAGTTGGTGTTAGTAAAGAATGGTTGCAGAAAAATGTGACCGAACGGTCACAGACGCTCACTAAACTTGCCAAGCAATGGGATGCCAAAGGGGTATTGATCTTGCAGAGTAGCAGTATGCAAAGCTGGTTTGATGTTGGTAGCGGTCAGATATTTTCAGGCAATGATATTCCGGTCTCGGATCATCTTAGTTTTTTAGGCGTCAATGCAAAAAGTAAGACGGCGTATGTGCATAACCAGACGACTCAAACGCTGTACAGTCTCAATGGCGGCAAGTTCCAAATACTCAATAAACTCAAAGGAGCGAAGAGAATTGGTTCGTCGTTGTTGCTTCAAGGAGGGGGGGGCAATGACAATCTGACGCTACCGATCATTGACGGTGTTGATAGTCTGGTACTGTATGGTGGGGCCAATCACGACACTTATCAACTCAGTAAAGAGATGTGGGGTCACTATCGTACGGTGATTATCGATAATAACGATCAGAATCGGGCTTTGGATCGTCTGATTTTACCGATAACTAATCCGGAGAGCATTCTGGTGAGCCGGCACGACGATGATCTGATGTTGACCGACTCTGGCAACGGAACGGCATTGGTAGTGCGTCAGGTATTTGGTGTATTTGGTAGTCAGGACAAGGCCCATCAGCATCTGTATATCAATCTGGAGGAGGGTTCTCCGGTGATCAACGTGGAACGCCTAGTCGAGAGCATTAGCAAACAGGGGAACACTAATAGCGTACTGATGGATTTACCCTGGGCCAGTAGGCAACCAACCATTGAGCCTCATGCAGGCACTACTGTTTCAGAGACGGAAGGTCTGAACCCGGCAAATCTGATTGGAGCAATGGCTTCATTTCCTGATTCTGGTAGTGTTCAGGGGAATCCACTGCAAAGTCTTCAACCTGTCAAGGTTGAACAGCCGCTTTTGTTACCTAATTCCAGATTTGCCATAAGCTAAGTATAAGAAACGACAGGAGGGGCTAAATGCCTCTCCTTTCCTATCAATAATATACCAGAATTGTAGATCACTTCCTTACTCCTCATGGTACGAGGAGTAAGGGATGCTTATAATTTTAGTGTAATGACTATTATGAAATCCTATTTATTTAATAGAAGAAATTCACATTAATATATTTAACCGTAAATTACTTTGATTAAATCAATATTCTTTTT
>NZ_CAWQTY010000187.1:0-29881 GCF_963897815.1 Xenorhabdus sp. Sc-CR9 | reverse complement strand
AGCAGTAGCTACTCGGTATGACAAATTAGCAAGAAATTATGAAAGTCTCGTTGCTTTGGCATTTTCAATCATGTGGCTCCCTATGTGGGTCGATTGAAACATGTACAACAAAGGTCAACACGCTCTAATCAAACCGTAAATATGGGAACTATCAGCTCAAGTTCATTCAACGGAGCTTATAGTACTTCTGCCCCGACTCGCTTTAGTATTAAATTAACTGATTGCCCAACAGATTATCACCATGCTCAAGTCAAATTTGATGGTAAAACAGACAGAGCCGGCAGTCGTTTTTTAGCGTTAGACAATGATAAAGGGAACGCGGCTAAAGGTGTTGCGCTTGCTCTTTATGAAGATGACAGTAACACGTTGATTAATATAGCTGAAAACTCACGTCCTCAACCCTTGGATAGCAAAAAAATTAATAAGCTGAATTTCATTGCCAAATACATTGCGACAACTGACAGCACCGTGACTGCGGGTACGGGTGATGCAGTAGCTCACTTCACTATCATCTATAACTAATGGAATACTAATGGAATTAATGGCAAGGAAGCCAAAACAATATAACTCAGGACAATATCATTCAGGTTTAAATGACCAAAAATGATACTGGTTCGTTAATTACATTGATTGAAACATAAGAATAATATTGTTTGGAGCAACTACTTTGAAATATTTTCGCATTTTGTTTTTTATTTTAATCTACATTTTCAGTATCAATATCTCTTTTGCTGGTGTCGTAATTGGCGGCACACGAGTTATTTATATCAGCGACCAAAAAGAAGCGTCTATTTCCATTAACAATCCAGAAACAGGTATCTCTTACCTCATTCAAACGTGGGTTCAAGGTGAACACGGTGAAACTAAACCACCCTTTATTATCACTCCCCCACTCTTTAAATTAACAGCAGGGAATGAGAATATTTTACGAATTGTTAAAACCGGAAATAATTTATCAAATGACAGAGAATCTTTGTTCTGGCTCAATATCAAGTCTATTCCTGCTACGACCAAATCAGAACAAAACCAATTGCAAATCACGGTAAAGTCTCGGTTTAAGTTATTCTATCGCCCTGCCGACTTAGCAGAATATGCAGAAACTGCTTATAAGACTCTGAAGTTCAGAACCGATGGCCATAAGCTCATTGTAGAAAATCCAACACCTTATTACGTCTCTTTTTCTGAGCTGACAACCGAAAATGGGATAAAAAATTATGAAATCCAATCCCCCGGTATGATCCCGCCTTTTGAACAACTAAGCTGGGATATTCCGATTAAAAACATCAATAAAGTAACTTGGAAAACTATTAATGATTTTGGCGGCATCACGCCAGAAGAAAAACGTATGTTTTGAACAAAAATCATTCCATATATACCCAATAGATTTCAAAATATAATGTGAAAGATGGCGGGTATATCAAAATTAGAAAATTATCATGGATAACTACCGTCATTATCTTCAACAAAAAATTTCTAATAATTGGATATTGTTTATTAAGTTAAGCCTGCAATATTTATATCGAAAAGCGCTTTTCAGTGCGTTGTTAACTTCCTGTTTTCTGGCCTATAGCAATAAAGTTTATTCTGAAGAGCATTTCAACATCAATGCATTGGAAATCCATTCAGATTTTCCAGAAGATATTGATCTGTCAATTTTTACTAAAGATGATCAGCAGCCACCCGGTCGTTATTGGGTCGATATTTATCTTAACCGAGAGAAAGTAAATACCGGAAATCTTGATTTTATTATCGTAAACAATAGACTCTCACCAAAAATTAAAATTCAGCAACTCCGGGAAATGGGAGTTAATATTGATTCATTCCCTTTGCTCCGTGATTTATCACAAGAGACAGAACTTTCTGATCTAGGTCAATATGTCTCATCTGCATCAACTTTTTTTGATTTTAAACTTCAACGGCTGGATATCAGTGTTCCACAGGCTGCATTACATAATCAAGCCAGAGACTATGTACCACCTAATTTATGGGAACAGGGATTAACATCGCTGCTAGCCAATTATAATTACAATGGATCTTTGGCTTGGCAAGATAACCAATCCGGCTCTACAAAAAATCATTTTCTTAATCTTAGAACAGGCGCTAACTGGGAAGCATGGCGTTTACGGAATTATTCCACCTATAGCAGCCAAAATAGAAAATGGCAAAATCTGAATACTTATCTTCAACGGGATATTCATGCCTTAAAAAGCCAATTAACATTAGGTGATAATTACACTTCCTCACCTATTTTTGATAGTTTTCAATTTTATGGTGCTCAATTGGCTTCTGATGACAGTATGTTACCTGATAGTCTGAAAGGATTTGCTCCAACAATCCGAGGAATTGCACAAAGCAATGCTCAGGTAATCATTAAACAGAATAGTTATATTATCTATGAGACTTATGTTTCCCCCGGCCCTTTTGTTATCAACGATCTCTATCCAACAGTTTCTACCGGTGATTTAGAAGTTATCGTCAAGGAAGCAGATGGAAAAGAACATCGTTCTATGCAATCTTTTTCTACAGTACCGATCATGTTACGGGAAAATAGCCTACGGCATTCCCTGACGCTGGGAAAATACAAATCCAATTCTCATCAAGATAAAGAACCCTTTTTTATGCAGGGTACGGTGATATATGGTGTTTCCAATCATGTCACTGCTTATGGCGGGACAACAATCGCAAAAGATTATCAATCAGTGGCATTGGGTACAGGCTATAGCCTTTCTGATTGGGGTTCCATCTCTTTTGATGTGACTTATGCCAAAACAAATTCAGTACCCAGCGGCAACCATTATGGTCAATCTTATCGCTTTCAATATGCCAAAGATCTCTCACAAACCGGTACTAGCCTCACGCTTGCGGGTTATCGTTATTCAACTCAAAATTTTTACGATTTCAAAGAAGCAAATGAATTAGGTGTTGCAAATGGCGGAGGTATTTACAGTGGTACCAATAAACGCAGCAAATTGCAGTTACATATTAACCAGCCTCTGGGTGACTGGGGATCTGTCTATTTCTCTGCCTTGCAGCAAGATTATTGGCATCAGAAAGGTTATGAGAAAAGCATCAACGCAGGTTATAGCACAAGTTACAACTCAATCAATTATAACCTGAACTATTCCCACAATAGTTTCTTGGGTGAAAATCGCAATGAGCAGATTATCGCATTGAGTATTCAGATTCCTCTTGACCGTTGGCTGAAAAATAACTGGATAAGCTATAACATGACTAACAGCAAAAACAGTGATACTTCTCATCAGCTCGGTTTGACGGGTAGTGCTCTTGAAGATAACAAGCTGACTTACAATATCCAGCAGAATTACACTCACCATAATAAAACTAATGGCGGAAATATTAATGCGGAATATAAAGGAGCATATAGCCAAGTTAACGCCGGTTACAATTACGATAAACATTCCAAGCAACTGACTTATGGTTTAAATGGTGGGATTGTCGTCCATCCCTATGGCGTTACCCTTTCCCAATCTTTGGGGGATACTCTTGTATTGGTGCGTACCAATGGTGTTCAGGGCATTAAAGTACAAAACTATTCTGGTATAAAGACTGACTGGCAAGGCCATGCGATCGTGCCTTATGTCAGTAGCTACCGAAAAAACCGCATTGCTCTGGATACAAATTCGATGGGTAATAACGTTGATATTGATATTAATACGCAAACCATTGTCCCAACTCGGGGTTCATTGACTTTGGCCAATTTCCAAACTCGAATTGGTCACCGTGTCTTACTTACATTTTCCCACAACGATAAAGAGATCCCCTTTGGTGCAATTGCAACATTGGAGCAAGAAAATGAGATAGATGAACCCAATAGTACTATTGTCGGTAATGATAGTCAGGCTTATCTCAGCGGTATTCCTCAATCAGGCCGGATATGGTTGAAATGGGGTCATAAAGATGTTCAAGAATGTCATGTTAATTATCAACTTCCAGAGGAAACTCCAGAATCTGGTCTGTACATGCTGAATGCATCCTGCGAGTAACAATTTGTGAATAACAATTTACATATTATGGAAATTATTTATGGCTAGCAGCTTAAAACTATTAATGGCAAGTTTATTTATTGCCGGCCTGATGAGCAGTTTCGCCAGTCAGGCAAACAATCAGTGCCAATATTATCCAAATATGACTGCTAAAATGACACCCGTTTCTTTTGGCACTATCGTCATTCCCAGAGATTATCCCATCGGAACAACCATCAAGGAGATTCGCCTGGATCAAGTTGATGAACAAGGGCATATCGCTTTTTGTAATCAACCAACGCAAGCCTCGTGGGAAAAACCTGATTTTACGCCAGCACATTACAATTACGATGCAATTTATGAATCCGGGGTACCCGGCGTGGGAATACGTATCAATACATGGGGACCTAGTTATGGCATTAACTGGTTGCCCAGAAAAGTGGCAAACCCTCATTACTGTAATCCACCAGGATATTCCCGTAAAAATGGATGGCTCTATTGTGGAAAAACATGGGGTTATTTAACCGTGCAATTAATCAAAATTGCACCTACCACAGGCTCAGGAAATACGCATAGACGGGTATTAACCCGAGCTCTATTGGGCAACGCTCTTATTAATACTTTCTATTTAGAAAATACGCGCATCGTTACTCAAGGGTGTTCACTCACTCACAGCACAACCTACGTTAATATGGGAGAAATCAAAACCAATGAGTTTCGGGGTATTAACAGTACAGCAGGAGAAAAAGGGTTTGACTTAAAATTGGATTGTGATGCCAACCTGAATGCCTCAGTTTCATTGGATGGCCGACCGGCAAAAGGAGCTTCCAACAACATCTGGGCATTGGATTATAATAGTGACAACGTCACAGCAACAGGTATCGGGATGCAAATTTTATTTCTCAACAGACTTGTATCAATGCGCGAGCCAATTAAAATCCGTTCCAGCGATCCGGTACGGCATTTTGAGCTCCCATTACGTGCTCGTTATATCCAGACTGACGCACGAATTACGCCGGGTAAGGCAAATGTGACTACGACGGTGACGATTACTTATCAATAATCATCGCAATTTTAGGATGGTAAACCCCGCCCCAAAATTTATTTGATATCTTACAATTAGTTAAATGATTAATAATGACGAATGTAATGATTCGCTGATTTTGGGTGTTTTGTTATAGATACAAGTATGTTGTAACTATAAATGGATTAGTTTTTACATCAATCCATGAGCTTCATGGGCCGCAGCAAAATTACGACGGCCCATGATTTGTTACGACTCGATATTTTCCATCGTCTGTAAAATACGCTTATCAGATATTGGATACGCTGTACCCAATTGCTGGGCAAATAAGCTAATACGAAGTTCTTCGATCATCCAGCGAACTTCTTTTACTTCCGGAAATTGTTGCTGCTGAACAGACAGTTTTGCATGCCATTGTTGCCACTGTCGCTGAATATGTTCAATCCGACTCATATGCGCTCTATCTTTATTAGGATCAATTGCCAATTTTTCCAATCGACGCTCAATACCACTCAAGTAACGCAAAACATCCGCCAGACGTTTCCAACCGTGAGAGGTGACAAATCCATTAAAGACCAAACCTGAAATTTGTTCTTTAATATCCGATAATGCAAGTGCCAGAGCAATATCTACCCGCCCTTTTAAGCGTTTGTTGATGTTAAAAACCGAGGTCAGGATCTGTTCTACCTGTTTGGCGATATCAACGACGGCATCATTCAAATCAGCACGTACTTTATCCTGCAAGCCAGAAAATGCCTGTTCATTCCATGCCGGGCCACCGTTTCCTGCAATCAATTTGTCCACACCGCAGGAGATGCAATCATCAATCAAATCTAATACTTTTCCGTATGGGTTAAAGTACAGCCCCAGTTTAGATTTATTCGGTAATTTCTCATGCAGATATTTAATCGGTGATGGAATATTCAGCAACAACAAACGGCGTGTTCCTTCCCACATTGCATTTTGCTGTTCGGATTCGGTTTCGAATAGTTTTATGCCAATGCTGTCTTTTTCATCCACCAGCGCCGGAAATGCTTTAACGGAATAACCCCCGCGTTTTTGTTCGTAACGCTCAGGCAATTCGCCAAAACTCCAGATGTGCAGACCACTTTGTTCAATACCATCATCCGCAACAGCCGAAAGTGTTTCTTGAACTTTTCCTTTCAATTTGAGTTTCAGCACTGATAAATCTTTGCCTTCAGCCAACGCTTTGTTTTTCTCTCCGAGAATGCGGAATGTTATTTTCAGATGATCAGGCACCTGTTCCAATTTCCAGTCATCACGTGACACCGTCACACCCGTCATACGGCGTAATTCTCTTTCAAGGCTATCCAATAAAGTCGCTTGTGGTTGTGTAATCCGCTCCAGAAATGCCTGCGCATAATTAGGTGCAGGTACAAAATTACGGCGTATCGGTTTTGGCAATGATTTAATCAGTGCAATGATTAATTCATGGCGAATGCCCGGAATTTGCCAGTCGAATCCTTCATCCTTAACCTGATTTAATACCGGTAACGGGATATGTACAGTCACGCCATCAGCATCAGTTCCCGGTTCAAATTGATAACTCAAACGGAATTTTAAATTATCCTGATGCCAATAATTCGGATAATCCAATGCGCTGACTTTATCTGCATCTCCCTTAATCAACATGCTCTTTTCAAAGTTGAGCAATTCCGATTGTTCTTGACTCGCCGTTTTCCACCAACGATCAAAATGACGGGCGGAAACAACGTCTTTGCCAATTCTCTGATCGTAGAAATTAAATAAGGTTTCATCATCCACCAGAATGTCCCGGCGGCGGGATTTATGCTCCAACTCCTCAACTTCTTCACGCAATTTCAAATTGGCACGGAAAAATGAATGATGAGTTTTCCAATCCCCTTCAACCAAAGCATGGCGGATAAATAGTTCACGACATAACATCGGATCTGTCTGGCTGTAATTCACTAATCGCCCCGCCACAATCGGCAAGCCATACAAAGTGACTTTTTCCGTTGCCATCACTGCGCCCTGTGATTTTTGCCAATGTGGTTCGCTGTAGTGGTGCTTAATCAAATGTGCGGCCAGTGGCTCTACCCATTCGGGTTCGATACGCGCAGCAATGCGTCCCCACAATCGGCTGGTTTCCACCAATTCAGCAACCATTGCCCATTTAGGGGGTTTTTTAAATAAGCCAGAACCTGGAAAAACAGAGAAGCGAGCATTGCGTGCACCGGTATATTCCTGTTTATCTGTATCTTTTTGCCCGATATGGGATAACAGACCAGTCAACAAGGCAATATGAATACTGCGATAGTCCGCTTCCTGACTATTAATCGGCAAACCAATTTCTTTCACAACCTGTCGAAGCTGGGTATAAACATCCTGCCACTCTCTGACGCGAAGGTAATTCAGATAATCCTGACGGCAAAGTTTGCGGAACTGAGAGCTGGACAGAAGTTTCTGCTGTTCCAGCAAAAAATCCCACAATTTCAGGTACGCAATGAAATCCGAATCTTTATCCGCAAAACGACGATGTTTTTCATCAGAAGCCTGCTGTTTTTCCAGTGGCCTTTCTCGTGGATCTTGAATTGATAACGCGGAGACAACTACCATCACTTCACGGACACAGCCATGGGCTTTCGCTTCCAGCACCATACGAGCCAAACGTGGATCAATAGGCAACTTTGATAATTGATGCCCCATTGGTGTCAGTCGGTAGACCTCTTGCGACAGAGATTCCGGATCAATGGCACCCAATTCCTCCAACAAACGGACACCATCTTGAACATTGCGTTTATCCGGAGCTTGAACAAATGGGAATGCACTGACATCCCCTAAGCCAATTGATGTCATCTGCAAAATGACAGAAGCCAGATTGGTACGCAAAATTTCAGGATCAGTAAACTCGGGACGTGATAAATAATCATCTTCCGAATAGAGGCGAATACAAATCCCATCTGAAACACGGCCGCAGCGCCCTTTTCGCTGATTGGCTGATGCTTGAGAAATAGGTTCTATCGGCAAACGCTGCACTTTGGTTCGATAGCTGTATCGGCTGATACGCGCATATCCTGTATCGATCACATATTTAATGCCCGGCACAGTCAACGACGTTTCCGCTACGTTGGTTGCCAGGATAATGCGGCGACCGATATGGGATTGGAATATCCGATTCTGCTCACTGTTAGACAACCGTGCAAAGAGTGGCAAGATTTCAGTATGAGGGAAATCCTGCTTACTGAGCGCATCCGCCGTATCACGAATCTCTCGTTCACCACTCATGAACACCAGTATGTCACCTGAGCTTTCACGCCCTAATTCATCCACTGCATCAATGATGGCTTCAAGCTGATCCCGATCACTGTCATTATCATCACCAGCCACTGGACGATAGCGGACTTCCACTGGATAAGTACGCCCAGACACTTCAATAATTGGCGCATTGTTAAAATGGCGGGAGAAACGTTCAGGATCAATGGTTGCGGAAGTAATGATAATTTTCAGATCAGGGCGCTTTGGCAACAATTGACGTAAATAACCAAGAATGAAATCGATATTCAGACTGCGTTCATGGGCTTCATCAATAATTAGCGTATCATATTGCAACAACAGACGATCTTGCTGCAATTCTGCCAGCAAAATACCGTCAGTCATCAATTTGACTAGTGTATTTTCACTGACCTGATCATTAAAACGGACTTTATAACCGACTGTCGAACCCAATGGGGTTTCCAGTTCATCCGCAATACGATTGGCAACCGAACGGGCGGCCAAACGACGGGGTTGAGTATGCCCAATCAGCCCTTTGATACCCCTGCCCAATTCAAGGCATATTTTGGGGATCTGGGTCGTTTTACCCGAACCGGTTTCCCCGGCAATAATAACAACCTGATGATCCCGAATCGCTTTGTAGATATCGCCTTTTTTCTGACTAACAGGTAAATTTTCAGGGTAGTTAATTGAGGGATATGCGGCTTGGCGATTAATGATTTTTTGTTTTGCAATCGCAATATCCGTAGAAATGGATTCTGCCACAGCCTGCAAGGAAGCTTGATTCTTAATTTTTGCTGCCCCATGCAGACGTTTTCTCAAACGGAACTGATCGCGCAGCGATGTGTGATCAAGTTCAGCGAATAATTCAGCGAATGTTGCTGTCAAAGGTGATTCCACAGTAATAAATCCTTGTGACGTTCTTAAATTGAGTAGCGCTGTCTTTGCAGGCTCAGAGGATAGTTTCTTATGATTTAAACATTAGAAGTGTAACATATCTTGTTCAACTCCATGTACTTCATATCTATCTCCCTGCCAATTTACGGCTTTGTTGACTGCGAATACACACTTCCTTCAGTCATTCAATGAATTTGAATGGTTATCTCAAAATATCAAGCTATCGCTTGAACAATTCCTTATATAAAATACCAAATATCACGCGATAATTAATCAAGTTGTTAATTTCAAATCATCGTATTAATGTTTAATAAAGGAAATAAAGAATGAGTAACGTACTGGTTCTGAAATCCAGCATTCTGGCACAATTTTCTCACAGCAATAAAATGGCCGACTATTTTATTGAAAAATGGCGAGCCAATAGCTCAGATAGCAACATTACTATACGCGATCTGGCAGAAAACCCCGTTCCGGTATTAGATGGAGAGTTGGTCGGAGCCTTGCGTCCAAGCGATGCAGAATTGACAGAGCGCCAAAAATCAGCTTTGGCCCTGTCAGATGAACTGATTACAGAATTAAAAACACATGATGTTATTGTAATCACCGCACCAATGTATAACTTCACCATTCCAACTCAGCTAAAAACCTACTTTGATCTGGTTGCCCGCGCTGGCGTAACTTTCCGCTATACGGAAAATGGTCCCGAAGGTTTGCTGAAAGATAAGCGTGTGGTTATCTTGACCAGCCGCGGCGGCGTTCATAACGATAGCCCTACAGATTTGATAACGCCATACTTGCGTATTTTTCTCAAGTTTATTGGTATTACGGACGTGGAATTCATATTTGCGGAAGGTTTGGCACTGGGGGCTGAATCAGCCCACCAGACACATCAGGATGTCCGGGATGCGGTGGATACTATCATCGAAAAAATGACACAAACGCAGCCCGAAGAAGCTGTCGCTTAATCAGGATTGAGTGCGCCAAACGGCGCGCTTATTTCTTCACCCAATTACCATTAATACCAAGCACATACTCTCCTGAAGCTGCGCGATTCACTAATTTTTCACCCGTTATTTTCGCGACTTGATCTGTTGTCATATTATTCTGAGACGCTATTTCAGCATATTTCTTTTCCCGTTCCCCATTAATCCTTTTAACCATAGATTGAGCATCCAAGGTGTTTTTTACGGGAGACAGATAGCCACTAAATGTCTCTCCCACCATGCCTTGTTGTTTGGCTTCATTCAACGTCATGCCTATGGCAAAAGAACTGAATAGCAGACCCAACAAAAATATTACTCCTGCTTTTTTCATATCTTAGCCTTTAGAATAAGTTAGAATTATTTTTGAGCATATCTTCAATTTGTCGATCAATCTTAATATGAATTTCATGTTCAATTTTTACATTCATATTAATATTGATAGGCTTATCCGGTGTTGCTACCTCCAGCCTGACACACCCCAGTAATGCCAAGTTAACCAACATTATTCCAGCCCACATTACACCCATTTTGGCTACCGGCAACCTGAATCCAGTTTCTGTTATCATTTTTCACCCCTGCCCATTGCAGATATATTCTTCTGTAACCATTCTTCCAGATCATTGCCAAAACGCAGACTACGCCATAATTGAAAAATATTCTCTTCATGGCGATAGTTGAGCCTGACTTCACGTTTCCTATCTACCAGAGGATTAACACCACTGATTTCTGAATGCAATGTCAATATTCCCAAGTTATCGAGATTAACATATGCCTGCGAACGGCCGATTTCTAAATAACGCAGCCAATCCATTGCCATACCTGCTGATAAATCATTTTTGCCGATGGAATCCACCGTGTCTGTATCCAACCTCAATGTTAAATAACCCTCGTTGGATACCCAGCCTTTCTGAATAATCCAGTATTTATCATTTAACAATACAGGCAATTCACCGCTGATTTTACCTGACATTGCCATTTGTTTGACTTTTAACACGCCAAACAATTTACTCAGGCTTAATTTGTTAAATTTCAATACAGCCGCTTCTTTTTGTGGAAGCTGTAACTTATCCATCCCCATTTTGCCATCCAGAATATCAACGTTTACATTGGTCAGTACCAATGGTTTTGGCTCAGTTGGTGGATAGAAACCCAGAAGATCAGCTGTCACGTTATGCATATCAAACAATCCATTGATTGCTTTAATTCGCAATTGGACAGGTGATGTCAGCCCTAATTGCCAAGTATGATCCTGCAAACGCCACGGCAGAACAAAATTCAGCTCATCAACGGTTCCATTTTTCAGCCACATACCGGCATCTTTGACTACCCAATGACCACCAGCGCGTAATCCTTGCCCCTTCGCCGCTGAGAAAGCGGCTTGTGCATAAACACTCCCGCCACGTACCGTAATTCCCAAATCCGGCGGAATCAATGTCTGAAATACTAATAAGGATTGCCGTGGCCAGCGGGCTTCACCTCTTAATCGTTCACCATCCCAACGCCCATAAAATGGGATGGGGCCAATCCCCTTGGAATACAATTTGCCATTCAGAATAAAATTGTCCGGAGATTGACCATTCAATGTGGCCTTAAAATCAAAGGGAGGCAAAAAACTACCAGAGCGAAATTCTGTTCTCTGGGCTGATAATTGCAAATCTCCCATTAATTTTGGACGATCTAAGGCACGTTCCCAAACCAATGGCGTAATTAGTTTTAAACGTGGAGCTTTCATTTGCACAGAACCATGCTGAATGCAATCAAATCCTGTATTCAATGTCTCCACTGTTACCTGTGATTGCAGCCAATTTCCCTTACCGGCAATATCCCATTTGGCGTGTAACGGAGGTAAATTCCCATTACCCCAATAACGCCATTTCCAGTTTCCCTGATCGGGTATAAAATCTGCTGCATACCCATCTAAATGCAATTTAAATTTTCCCCAATAGTCGTCCCGTGCTTTTACAATGGCTTGAAGACGACCGGTAAGTCCGTTACGAGTCAGATAAGTCCCGGCCAAGGGCAAACGAGCTTCTGTAACAGTAAAGGTTTCACTGATTTTTCCCCATACCCGAAATAATGCCCCTGATTGAAAAGTGATTTTAGGGGAAACGAATGATCCGGTGACAACAGCAGGCAATGACATCGTCATAATCATTTGGTCGCTATTCATTTGCCCAGTCAACTGAAACGGAATATGAGTATTGGTGACATTAATTCGTGTCGGTTGTACGGAAAGAACAATATTACCTTTACCCTGCTTATTTTGAGTGACTAAATTTAACCGCCCACTGACAGACATACCATCCAAGCCTTTTTGCCATTGTTCAAGCGTGATATTCACTCTTCCAGATAATGGCTGGCCGGCATCTGTCCACTGCCATCTACCACCGGTTATCTGAAATTGAGATGTATTGAATGACCAGGGAAATTTCGCCAGTATTTGTTTTTTCTTTTCTGCACTGACGATAAGTTGGCCACTCTGCCCCTGCCATTTCAGTGCTAAATGTAACGGCTCAGGATATTGACCCAGAGATAAATAAGCGGTGATTTGACCTTGTTCTGGCAGGGTTTCAAGATCTAAAGGTAAGGCAATATTCCCATTCAGATTAATTTCTTGCTCCGGTAACCTTACAAAAAGTTGCTGAATAATGAGCGTTTTTTTATCTGTAATACTTGCACTTAGCTTTAATTGCTCGCCTTGATAAGAGAATATTTGATTTTGAGGCGATGAATTAAATTGAAGTTTACCGGAAAATGTCTGCCAAGGAGAGAGAGTAAAATGTTCAGCAGTAAAATTAACAGAAGGTATAGAGGATAATATTTTCTGAATGGATAGAGGTGTTGACTGTTTTTGCGTGACCGTTAATTGCGCCAAGCATTGGCTTTGACTATCAATATGCGTAACGTGAACATCCCAATAACGATCTTGGGTATTTCCGCTAAGTGAATATCCTAATGATAGCCCAGACACACTGATCCATTCACATTTTTTCACTTTCAATGACAGATCATCCAACCATAACCCACTCTCTTTCCATTTAGGCTGGCTTAAAGAAAGAGTAACTCCTTGTGGCAACCAATGACTGGCAATCAATGGCAACCAGCGCGGAATTGTATACCAACCCACCAGTATCAATAACACTAACAACATTACTATCACTGCGAACACTTTTAATATCTTGGTCATCACATCCATATCTCTTCTTTTTCAACCTAAGAGCAACTTCCTGTTATGATAGTCTCATATCAGGCTCTAAGCCGATTTATTATACAAGCTATCGCTATGAATAGCTTATCAGCAATTTATTCGAGTATAGAGCGATAAATAATGCTTATAACCTTCAATAAACGTCATTATTGCGAGCAACTTATGCGGCAAAGTGGATTCAATGAATGGGCTCGAATGATTTTGCAGTTACTGTATTGACGGAGGTGTTGCTATGAAATTGGTGGTTTATAGTACAAAGCAGTATGATCGTAAACATATTGAAATGCTCAACCAAAAACTTGGTCTAGATTATCATATCGAGTTTTTTGACTTTCCTCTGAGTCCACAAACAGCCAAAAATGCCATTGGTGCAGATGCTGTCTGTATTTTTGTCAATGATGATGGCGGACGTGAAGTGCTCCAGGAACTGGCAGAAATGAATATTAAAGTATTGGCCCTGCGTTGTGCCGGATTCAATAATGTCGATCTTGACGCAGCCAAAGAATTTGGCATTCAAATTGTTCGAGTCCCCGCTTACTCACCTGAGTCAGTTGCTGAACACACTGTTGGGCTTATGTTATGTCTGAATCGTCGTATTCACCGCGCCTACCAACGAACCCGCGATGCCAATTTTTCCCTTGAAGGTCTGACTGGTTTCAATATGTATAAACGTACCGCAGGTATTGTCGGCACGGGAAAGATCGGCCTCGCTACTTTACGAATTCTGAAAGGTTTCGGTATGCATTTATTAGCACATGATCCTTATCTAAATCCTGAAGCCTTGGATATGGGTGTGGAATATGTAGATTTAGATACTTTATACGCCGAATCTGATGTAATTTCTCTGCATTGTCCCATGACACCAGAAAACCATCATTTATTGGATGAAACAGCATTCAGTAAAATGAAAAATGGTGTGATGATCATCAATACCAGCCGGGGTGCGTTAATTGATTCCATTGCTGCCATCAATGCACTAAAAGAACAAAAAATTGGCGCATTAGGTATGGATGTTTATGAAAATGAACGTGATTTATTCTTTGAAGACAAATCAAATGACGTTATTCAAGATGATATTTTTCGCCGTTTGTCTTCCTGCCATAATGTGCTTTTTACGGGTCATCAGGCATTTTTGACTGAAGAAGCGTTAACCAGCATTAGTGAAACGACTCTACAAAATATCCAGCAATTAATGTCTGGAGAAACTTGTCCGAATATTGTTGAATAATTTCAGCGCATATCTGGGGATAAAATGAAAAAAGTGATTCAGTTAGTGGTCACCACCCTATTACTTACAGCATGTCAGTCTCCAGGAGTCAGTGCTACGGAGAGTGTCACAAAGAGAGGTTTGCAAAATCATCATTTTGATTTAATCAGTGTCAATAATGAGGATATTTCGAATAAAAATGACAGCAAACTCTCTATTTCATTTGATGGAAGAATGAATATATCAGGCACTATGTGCAATAACTTCATGGGAATCGGTAAATTAAAAAATAATATCCTGACAGTAAAAAATTTGACCGGTTCTGAGATGTATTGTGTTAATGAAAGGCTTAATCAGTGGGATCACGTGCTCAATGATGTATTAACTAAAGGGGCAAAAATCAGTTTAAAAGGTAAGCAACTTACATTAGTTAATGGTAAGAATACGTTAGTTTATATTTTGCGGGATCTCTCTCAGTAATCTTGTACTCAGTGAGCAAGATACAGTCTTCTGATGCAACATTTTCTGCCTTGAATTATTTGTGTTTACATGATCTTTGATTACCCGGTGCAATGCTGGGTAATTTGTTGCTTTCTTAATTATATCACTTTGAAAAATAAACTTATTTTTTATTTTTATCATTTGAATTGTTCGGCTTCTATAACAATACAGCTAATTTCATGCTTCATTGTATTAAATATTAGAATGGTATTTATGCTGCTTACCCAATATATATTAAGTACTGTCGATATCATTTTTGTATCAGACAGTCAAAGCCACTACCGTGCAGCTATGGAAGTTTATTTGATAATGAGGGAAAGAAAAATGAACAACAGATTGATAAGCTATATAGCGTTTGTAGGGGTTTGGATCACCATAACACTGACGATTGGCGTTATTTTGTCATAGAAATACAAAATAAATCAGTTTGATAACCTCGTTTCGGCGGGGTTTCTTATATCCAATAGATTTAGAAATGCAGCTCTTATGCCTTGGGGATAAATCTCCGGGAACATAGCTAATCATATATTTATAAAAACAGTGAATGCTTAATCACAATCGCCATATTATTTCAAAAAAATAATACGGCTTTTAATGTAGTCTATGTACACAGACGTGTACATTATTCTCTATGAATACTACTGACTATTGTTGATTACCGCTAATGTTCATTCACACAAAATCATTCTCCCGATCCGGATTCCGTATGTTGTTTCTCGGGATATAACGATGCACTCCAGTTACTGTAAGTGCAGACAAATATTGAAGGATCTTTATTCGAGAAAGGCGTTGCCATAGATTTTATTTTTTCTGCTAACTGAATAGATTCCAACGATGAACTACCAATATAAGTTCCACTTGGGAGACGATGCCACTTTCCATTAGGAAAACGGATAGATTGACTAAATTGATTCGCCGTCATCCTTTTATATAATTTCTCATAACCGTCAGAACCTGTGCCATAAAGCTCCACACGAATCAAATAACTTGCCATTTTTCTTTCCTTGTATTGACGATTTAGCCAGTAAGTTATCATTTTTCCTTGGCTATTAAAAGCCAGAAAAGCACAGTAATAATCTGATATCAATGGCAATTTAAGGAATTATATTTTTTTGCCAACACTGCGAGATAAGGAACCATCTCAGATATATATTTACATAAAAAATTAACTAATAACAAGTACAATAAAAAACATTAGAGACAAAATGATAAATTATCCTTGTTTTCATTAATTATAAATAACTCTCTAATTATTAAAAATAAAATATCAGACAATACCACCCCACCCCTTTCAATAAATAATTACTTAAAACATAGTTCATTTAACCCTTGTTAAGTAAAAAACAAAATCAAACCACCTAACAAAATTTGTTGCAATGAATTATTGAATTTGTTTATATTTTCACTATTATCTAAAAAGTTGTTATCTGAAACCATTAAGCTTAATGTTATTAAGTAAATAAAAAAACAATTACTTACCACCAAATCAGTAATCACATCTTTATTGATTTAAATTTATAAATTTGAAATTAATTAGGTAATTAAATGATAAGTACGGAAACATTCGAGATATTCCCTTCTGTCGATATTGTTGATGGAATAGCAATGACATCAAATTCCGCTATCCGATTAACTCGTGGTGAAAGCCCAACATTGCGGAGACCTTTAGGTACTCCGGCAGACGTTGCGCTAGCTTGGCAAAATGCAGGGGCAAAATGGATACACGTTGTTGATCTTGATGCTGCATCAGGAAAAGGTTCCAACAGTCATCTTATTGCTGATGTCCTTGATGCTGTTGATATTAATGTGCAAGTCTGTGGTGGGATCAGGGATGAAGAGATCTTGAGACGCACATTAGCAACCGGATGCCAACGAGTTAATATAGGTACGGCAGCATTGGAAAAACCAGATTGGTGTGCCAAAGCCATTGCAGAATATGGCGATAAAATTGCAATTGCTCTTGATGTAAAATGCACCCCAGAAGGTTATCAGTTGGCAACACATGGGTGGAACGTAAGTAACGGAAATCTTTGGGATGTTCTTGAACGTCTTGATAAACAAGGCTGCCAGCGCTACGTCGTCACAGATGTTGGACGAGGCGGTATGATGAGTTCTCCTAATTTCACCCTACTGCGTGAAGTCTGTGAAAAAACTGCATCTCCTGTAGTTGCCGGCGGAGGAGTATCGAGTATAGATGATCTCTGTACTTTAGCGGATATGTCCTATTTAGGGGTTGAAGGTGCCATTCTTGGCCAGGCATTACATATTGGTAAAGTTTCTCTCGAAGATGCACTTGCGACAACTCAATCACCGAGGGGCTAAATATGTCTGGTCTTTTTTCTCCTGTTGTAGATTTTTGCTCTGTTGGTTTATTGGGTGAATTACGTGGCGCACCAGACTCAAGTCATTTAACGAAAAAAATCATGGAACTACCTGGTTTAATTATAAAAAATAAAGAATTTATCGGTTCTCGTGGTGTGGCTTACTACGAGCCAAAAACCTGTGGTGAGCTACTGGAAACAGTAAAATATTATGCCGATTATATTGCCAAGCTTCGGTGCACAGATACACAATGCGCAATTCCATCAAAATACGTACTGGCTGACCATAGTCTGGTGAAACTACTGCGAATTATCGATAGCTTATTAAGCGCCCCTCAGATTACTAACGACGATATTGTACCATTTATAGATGCAGTTAAAGAATGTGCCAAAGTTATCAGTTCATCACTGATGGGACACACATTCAATTTTTCATATTCTTTGTTCCATGAATTAAAACTTCCTTCATCTACTGAACATAACGTGCCCAGGACATATGTTGAAGGCGATAATCACCTGCTGACTTTAGCCGCCGCACAAATAGATGCATGTCCTAATTCCTCGGTTATTGGAATTATGTTAGGTGGCTCGGCAGCCGCCGCAATAACAGCTGTAACGTGGAATAGCGAACTCAATTTAGTGAAAGTTTCACGCTACGATGATACTTCCTGTAAAAGTGAGCGAATCTGGGGGCACCAAATCCCATCCGGACAACCAATCACGATTATTGATGATAATTGCGGCACAGGAGATACCTTTCGTCAGGTTATCGATCTGGTCATGGCTCAGACCGGAACACGCCCAAAAGCACGGGCTGTCGAATTACATTGGGAGAAATTACTGCGTACCCGAGTATATGGATACCCTGATCGTGTATTTAGCCCTGAGAATTTGGATGTATTGGTTCCTTGGTGTTTCAGACATCATAAGGTACTGAATAGTTTAGTTAATAGACTCTTAACTGATGGGAAATATTCCCGTACAACAACCAAGGATTGGGTTAACTATTCATACAGTATATTGTCTGTTCTTCATGACACCCTGACAGACTCAACATGGGCAGCAAAATCACTGGACTTTTTATCGCACCTGACATCACCGATATCTCAAAAGAGCAAACGTCCTACTGACGCATTTAAAACGATGGCACATCAATGTCCTGAATGTTCATCTCGTAAGAATTAATTTGGAATAAGAGAATCGCTTAATTATGACAACAGCACATATTATTTGGGATTGGAATGGTACATTGCTTAATGATGTCAGTGTCTCTGTCAACGCAACAAATTTTGCACTCGCAGAAATAGGTGTTGAACCACTGACCTTAGAACAATATAGAGAACATTATTGCGTACCGGTGCAAGATTTCTATAAGCAAGTCATTGGACGTGAACCCTCATCCTCTGAATGGTCAGTCATAGGAAAAACATTTAACGTTCACTATCGGCCGGGTATTCAAAAAGCACATTTAGCCGCAGGTGCAATTCAACTATTAGCAACCCGACATCAAACTGGTGCGACACAATCACTGTGTTCACTGATGCAACATGAGGAATTGGTTCCCATGCTTGATAACCATGGTATTGCTAAATTCTTTACGCATATAGATGGCAGAAATACACCATTATTGACAACCGGTAAATCAGAACAATTGGCTAATCATATAAAAAAACTCAATATTGCACCTGAAAAGAGTGTCGTTATTGGCGATGCCACCGATGATGCCATTGCTGCATTGGCAGCCGGAACGCATGCCATTCTTTACACCGGCGGAACGCACAGTCGTTTAAGTCTTGAAACTGCCGGCGTTCCTGTTGTTGATTCATTGAGTGAAGCCTTATCAATAGCGGATACCTTAATAAAAAAACAATAATAAAGTAGTGTCTAAAATAAATCATATCCCATAATCGTTATTTTAAGATAATTAGATTTCATTATTCCATTTTCCGGATGGAAGGCTTTATAACGAAATAAAAATGGAATTTAATATTCCATATTGAAAAACACCAAATACAAAACAGTATTTTAATGTAAATTTAAAATACTGTTTAAAAATAAAAACTTACAGAAGAAAATACACTTATGCTAATTTCAGTAGTTGGACTCCAATTTGGAGATGAAGGAAAAGGAAAGTTTGTTGATTACTTGTCTGGCAATATAAACAATATTGCCAGATTTAATGGTGGTGCTAATGCAGGTCATTGTGTTCAACATGGTGATATGAGAGGTTCATTCTCTCAATTACCGGCTTCACTCAGCAAAAAGAATCTCTATATATGTCAAGGCGCACTAATTAGCCTTCCCGTTCTTGTTAAAGAAATTGACTTTATACAAAGAAATAATATTCACTCCAATATTTTCATCGATCCGCGCTGCCACATTGTATTGCCATTACACGCTGAGTTGAATAAAGCATCTGAAAAATATAAGGGTAAAAACAAAATAGGTTCAGTTGGTGTCGGTGTTGGTGCGTGCGTTGAAGATAAATCTAATCGTCATGGCATTCGGCTTATTGATACTTTAGACAAAGAAAAGTTAAGAAGTAAGTTAACATTTCTCTGGAGCATCAGAGAAAAACAGATTAATCATGTTTTCAATAACAATAGTTCGCTAGATTTCGAAGAGATGTTAGAAACAACCTATCAATATGGAAAACAGATAGAACCTTATTTCACTTTTACCAATGAAGCTATCCGTGAATTGCTTCATTCCGGAGATGACATTCTCCTTGAAACATCACAGGCTACTTTCTTAGATAATAGTTTTGGTACTTATCCTTATACCGTAGCATATCAGACATTAGTTCAAAGCTGCTTTGCGATGATAGGTATACCTGCCCAAGAAATGCATATTGTCGGTGTTATGAAAGCCTATATGATCCGTGTGGGCAACGGACCATTCCCGACAGAATTGTTGACAGAACACGCTGATTACATTCGGGAACGCGGAAATGAATACGGTACAGTTTCAAAAAGACCAAGGCGTTGCGGCTGGTTGGATTTATGTTTGATTAAACATGCTGTAAAACTCAACGGCGTAACCGAACTGGCAATAACCAATGTTGATGTTCTTGCCGAATTAGAAGAAATCAAGGTCTCTGTTGCATATGAAATTGATGGAGAACCTGTCTGCTGTAATAAGGCATTATTGCAACTAAATAAAGTAAAACCTGTCTATAAGACATTTAAAAGTTGGAAGGCACTGAATGAATCATATACCCATTTGTCAGAGCTACCCACTGAGCTGATTGACTTCCTCTCATTCATCCAAGATTATACTGAGATCCCGATCAAGTATGTTTCACATGGACCAGACAGAAACCAAACTCTGATAGTTAAATAATGAAATGAGAAAAGTCAATGATTAAATATGTAACCGGATTTATGTTTTCTAAAGACAAAAAGCATGTATCCCTTATTTCTAAATTACAACCCAGTTGGCAAAACGGAAAAATCAATGGCATCGGCGGAAAAATAGAAATAGGTGAAACCCCTCAACAAGCAATGGCAAGAGAATTTTCTGAAGAGGCTGGCATTGAAACACATCCTGACCAGTGGAAATTATTTACTGTTTTAAATCGCCCGAATGTTTATCAGGTAAACTTTCTCTATACGTATGATGATCGGGTTTATTCTGCAAAATCTATTGAAAAAGAGATCGTCAGTATTTATGAAACCAATGCGTTGCCTGATAATGTTATTTACAATTTGCGATGGTTAATTCCTATGGCTATCGATGAACATTTACGTTTCGATAACTCGATAGAAATAACAGAAATGAGAGGTTAGAAACCTCGATAATCATCTGCGCAGAAATAAAATATATTTCTGCGCAGATGATTTATATTTGTTACTTCTTAGCTATTGCTGTTCTGACATCAGGGAATCAAACCAAATATTAAAACAACAATGCCCCAAACATTCGTCATTGATATAAAATGGATTTTATATCAATGAATGAAAAAACTATTCAGGTTTATTAAGAATATGATCTTCCCAATCCACCACATCCACTTCACGTACAGCGATATGCCTGACAGAGATGCGCTCCGCATGCATGGCTGATTTTGAACCACTGACCAAGGGATGCCACGGCAGCAGTTTTTTTCCTTCTCCAATCAAACGATAAGCACAAGTCTGCGGTAACCATTCAAAAGTGACCATGTTTTCACGGGTTAATTTGATACAATCAGGTTCATATCTGAAACGATCTTCGTAATTCTTGCACTGGCAGGTTTTAATACTCAGTTGATTACAGGCAACATTGGTGAAGTAGATTTCATCAGTATCTTCATCCATCAACTTATGCAAGCAGCACTGACCACAGCCATCACATAATGTTTCCCACTCTTGGTCTGTCATTTGTTCCAGGTTTTTTACCTGCCAGAAAGGTTGAGACATAATTTCTGTCATTCCTCATGTTAAATCGCTCTGGTTGTCAAAACATGTTTATTAAGAACAACGTTCAACACATCACCAGATTGTAGTGGCCCTACGCCTTCAGGCGTTCCCGTCAAAATAATATCGCCCGGACGAAGGGTAAAAAAACGCGACATATAGCTAATCAACGGGATGATCGGCGTGCGCATGTCACTCGTATTGCCGTTTTGGCGTAATTCACCATTTATGGTTAAAGAAAGCCGTGCTTTTTGTGGATCACCAAAATCATTAACCGGAATAAAGCCCGATATTGGGCATGAGCCATCAAACGCCTTGCTCTTTTCCCATGGTTGCCCCGATTGTTTAAATTCACGTTGCAAATCACGCAGTGTTAAATCCAATGCAACCGCAAAACCTGCGATTGCCTTACTCACTCGATCTTCATTGGCGCTCTTGAGTGTCGAGCCAATCAAAATGGCCAATTCAATTTCATGGTGTACAGAGCCGAATTCCTGAGGAATGGAAATTGGTTGGCTGAGATCACAGAGCGCCGTTTCAGGCTTGATGAATAATACTGGCTCCTCAGTGGATTGGGAGTCCATTTCTTTCATATGCTTGTCATAATTACTACCGACACACACAACCTTATTAGCAGGAAAGTTCAGCAGTACACCCTGCCAGTCCCTATGCTGATACATAATATTCTCCTTTGCCTGTTTTCAATCCAATTATTTCAAGCGATGATTGCTTAAAAATTCGATTTTCAGTGAGTAAGGAAATGAACTCGTTGTGTAATACCGTCCGCCATCATACCAACACTGAGGGCAAAATAGTAAGAACGATTCCAATGCATAATAGTTCGAAAATTTTGCGTTACCCAGAATGCCCGTTGTTCCGGATCATCAGGGATAACAATCCAACCTTTGGTATTGGCCGGTAAATTAGCAAAGTGTGGCGATGAAACACCCAATGTCTGCCATTGAGCAATGGTTTTCCCCTTCTCAGTCTTAACACCTTCTAATTCTACGTCAAAACCAGCAGGTAATGAGATGGCATACCCCCACGGTAGCCCTTTTTGCCACCCTTCTTTAGCCAAGTAATTGGCTGTTGACGCAAAAACATCTTCCTTATTGTTCCAAATATCAATTTTACCGTCTCCATCTCCATCTGCACCATACGTCAAATAAGAAGTCGGCATGAATTGGCTTTGCCCCATCGCTCCGGCCCAAGAACCCCTTAAAGTTTGCCCTTCATCAATATACTGATTTTCCATGATTCCCAGCGCTGCCAATAACTGTTTAATAAAAAATACTTCACGGCGACCTTCAAAGGCTAGCGTGGATAATGCTGAAATAACATCTTCTTTGCCCTGAATCTTGCCAAAACTACTTTCTAATCCCCACAAGGCAACAATATAGGCTTTCGGTATACCATATCTGCGACTTATTTTTTCCAACTGAGGAAGATGATTTTCATATTGAGTAACCCCTTGCTCAATCCTCCAAACTGGCAAGACTTGGTTCAGATAGCCATCCAATGTGACCTTTTTTTCTGGTTGATTACGATCAGCCTTAATGACTCGTGGAATAAAATGAATATTGGCAAATGCTCTATCTAAGGTTTTTTCACTGACTCCCTGCTCGCGAGCCTGCTGCTTCAACAAAACCACATATGCAGGAAATTGTGTTGGCTCACGCGAACTTAATGGAAATTGATCTTCCAGAGCTTTAACGTCTGTTTTTGCCAGAGGGATCAAAACGGATTGCTTATACAACTGTTTGTTACTTGATGCACTGCACCCAGTCAACAGGGTTGCCGCCAATAAAGTCACTCCGGTTATTAATTTCATACATCAGCTCCTTAGTTCAGACCCGGGCAATTACCAGCCATTCTCTATAGCTTAGTTGGTTTGTTTGATGCCAGATGTTCATTGATCAAACTTTCCACTGGGGGCGGTACTTGTAAGTAAAATCCTTGTTCACTCAACGCTGCTTTTACTTTTTCAATATCTGCATTGGCTAATTTTTTTCTGTCTGATAATGAAATCATCATTGAATATTGAGGCTGACCGAATGTTTTTAATAACTCTTCCGGAACGCGCGAAAAATCGTCTTTTTTTGTAATATAGAGATATGTTTGGTCACGTTTCAGGCTTCTGTAGATTACACAAATCATTGTTATAAACTCTTTTAAATTAACTCTGCGACTTGCTTGAATAATTCACTAACTATAACATGCTTATTATATTTAAGAATATCGTCTCCCTGAGTCTATTCTAGGAAAATGATTAAAAAAAACCACCCCGGGAAACTTAACCTTGCTGAGTCAAAATATCGATGCCACAGTCGCCAATTGAGCTAAAAGGCAGTAATTTTACGCTTTCGGTTGTTCATTTGTATGATGAACAGCCGGAAATCATTCATAGAGCTATACAGGAAAAAATGCAGCAAGCACCTGAATTCCTCAAAAATGCTCCCGTTGTCATTAATATATCTGCCCTCCCTGTCGGCGCAGATCTTATTGCACTCCATCGAGCTATCGAATCGGTTGGATTGCGTGTTGTTGGCATCAGCGGTTGTCAAGATGAAGAACAACGAAAAATTGTTTTGAAATCTGAACTTCCTTTATTGAAAGAAGGTAAAAGTAAGAAGGTTCTTACTCAAGAGAATAAACCTACTGAACCTATTTTCAAAAAAACTCGTATAATTAATACGCCTGTTCGTTCAGGACAAAGAATTTATGCACCAAATAGTGACCTCATTGTGACAAGTAATGTGAGCGCTGGTGCAGAATTAATCGCTGATGGAAATATTCATATATATGGTGTGCTACGTGGACGGGTATTGGCTGGCGCATCTGGCGATCAAGAAAGCCAGATTTTCTGCACCCATTTAAATGCTGAACTCACCTCTATTGCCGGTCAATATTGGCTCAGCGAAAAAATACCAGAAATTTTTGTCGGTAAAGCCGCAAAATTACGTCTGGTGAACAATGAATTAACTATTGAAACCTTAGTCTAGCCCTTATAACAAGGAATCGCTTCATGGCACGCATTATTGTTGTTACATCTGGTAAAGGTGGCGTTGGCAAAACCACTTCAAGCGCGGCCATTGCTACCGGTCTCGCCCAAAGAGGAAAAAAAACTGTAGTTATTGATTTTGATATCGGTCTACGGAACCTCGATCTGATCATGGGTTGTGAACGCCGAGTGGTCTTTGACTTCGTGAACGTCATTCAAGGTGATGCCGGCTTAAATCAGGCACTTATTAAAGATAAGCGCACAGAGAATCTATACATTCTGCCTGCCTCTCAAACCCGCGATAAAGAAGCTCTCACCCGTGATGGCGTCGAGAAAATTCTGAATGAATTATCTAAACAGAACTTTGAGTTCATTATCTGTGATTCTCCTGCGGGTATTGAAAGCGGTGCATTGATGGCACTCTACTTTGCCGATGAAGCAATTATTACGACAAATCCGGAAGTTTCATCTGTCCGTGATTCTGACCGTATTTTAGGTATCTTAGCGTCTAAATCACGCCGAGCAGAACAAGGAAAAGAGTCTATCAAAGAGCACCTTCTGCTGACTCGTTATAATCCGGGGCGCGTGAACCGCGGAGATATGCTTAGCATGGAAGATGTACTGGAAATTCTGTGTATTCCTTTACTTGGTGTCATCCCAGAAGATCAATCTGTTCTTCGGTCATCGAACCAAGGAGAACCGGTTATTCTGGATAAAGATTCTGATGCAGGTAAAGCATACGAAGATACAGTTTTACGTTTACTCGGTGAAGAACGGCCTTTCCGTTTCATCGAAGAAGAAAAGAAAGGCTTTTTAAAACGCCTGTTTGGGGGGTAACGCATGGCTTTGTTAGATTTCTTCCTGTCGAGAAAAAAACCGACAGCCAATATTGCCAAGGAGCGGCTACAAATCATCGTGGCAGAACGGCGCCGTGGTGACTCTGAGCCTGCTTATTTGCCCGAGATGAAACGGGATATTCTGGCAGTAATCTGTAAGTATGTACAAATCGATCCAGAGATGCTTTCTGTACAGTTTGAGCAAAAAAATGATGACATCTCTGTGCTAGAACTTAATGTAACATTACCTGAGATGGAAGAATCGCCAAAATAAAGCATCAAATGATGCTATTTAATTTAAGGCCATGACTTCGCAAGGATAAATCGGGATGTTATTACATCCCGATTTAAAAACCAGATACACATCAGTTAATGCCTTTTTTAAGTCAGCATCACTGCTCCAGGCTATTGCCCAGAATAATTTGCCAATATTTCAGCAATAGGTTCAGCCAACAACTTACCACGCCAACCTCTGAGCAATTCAGGTTCAGATCCCAGCGATTTCAGTTTCCAATGACAATAAAGTAGTTGGTTAATCTGTCGGCGAGAAGCCAGCAACTCTGCGCTGAAACGATGAGGTTCACTCACTCGGGTGACCACAGCTTTAATTTCTTTGAACGCCTTGCGGTAGCCCGGATAATCAATCAAATTCATAATTTGAGACGGACATTCTTCTTCTGGAATATCTCTGTTTTCCGCGACCATCGCCAGCAAACGGCGACCATGACAACGAATTTCCTGTCCGCTCAATCCTAAAGCATCTAACTCTCCCAAGGAAGTCGGCATATAACGGGCAACCTGCCACAAATTTTCCTCGCGGATCACGAAATTAACCGCCAGATCACGCTCTCGCGCCTGATTTAGCCGCCATGCAGCCAGTTTTTTCAAACAAGCCAATTGTCTTGGGCGTAACTGCCATGCATTACCAATGTCTTTATAAGCACATTCTGGCATCAATATTTCGTTACGCCGTTGAGCAATCAAATTACTTTCATCCTTTGCTGCATCCAAATATCCCGCCTGCTCCGTTTTTTCCAACAAAATATCAGCAAGTGGCAATAAGTAATAAACATCGGCCGCAGCATATTTGCATTGTTTTTCGCTCAACGGACGAGCTAACCAATCGGTACGGGATTCGCTCTTATCTAATTCTACATGCAAATATTCAGCAACCAACGTTGCAAAACCACATGATATAGGATGACCGATAAATGCAGCCAATACCTGAGTATCAATCATAGGTGTTGGCAAGCATTGAAAGCTATTCCCAAAAACCTCTAAATCCTCACTACCAGCATGAATAAGCTTTAGTACATCTGGATCAGTCAATAACTCCCTGAGGGGTTGCCATTGTGAAATTTCAAGAGGATCAATAAGAGCAAGCTGTTCACCATCAAACAGTTGTATTAAGCCTAATTGGGGATAATACGTCCGTGTACGGACAAATTCGGTATCTAATGCAACTCTTGCATTTTTTTTTGCCTGTTCACAGATTGATTGCAATTGGACATCGGTAGTAATCAACTGATAATTACAATTTAACAAAAAAATATCCTTTAAATACATTATGTTGTATAGCCGTAAATACTAAAAAAATATAATAATGCACACAGTTATGTACAGACAATAAAAATTTCTAAACATCCTTTATCCGGATAGCTATTTCTATAGTATTAAACACGCTTTTCACTTACCACAACTTTGATAAAGAATGCCAGCCGCAATATGTGAATACGAATACGGCTGGGGTTATCCATCTTTTTTCAGGAACTGTTTTTATCAGGTCAAACTCACTGCTCAAAATCAACTGGATATAAGAATAAACAGGGATCAATTCGTAGCAGCATGATTCGCTTTTGCCATCTCTTCATTACGCAATTCTTTACGAAGAATTTTACCTACGTTGGACTTTGGCAGCTCATCGCGGAATTCAATGAGTTTCGGCACCTTGTACCCTGTCAGGTAACGACGGCAATATGCCTTCAGTTCATCCTCGGTTAAACCGGGATCTTTACGAACTACAAATACTTTAACAGCCTCTCCTGAGTTTTTACTCGGAACACCCACCACGGCTGATTCTAATACTTTAGGGTGAGAAGAAACAACGTCCTCGACTTCATTTGGATAGACATTAAAACCAGAAATCAGAATCATATCTTTTTTTCGGTCAACAATGTGTAAAAATCCGTTTTCATCTATATTGGCAATATCCCCAGTCGCCAACCAGCCATCTTTCAGAATTTCGGCAGTGGCGTCAGGACGGTTCCAATAACCTTTCATCACCTGTGGCCCACGCACCCACATTTCACCTGCTTCTCCTTGTAGAACTTCATTACCATCGTTCCCTACCAGTTTTATTTCTGTCGAAGCAACAGGGAAACCGATATTGCCACTGTAATGAACTAAGTTATGAGGATTGGCTGAAACTAAAGGAGCACATTCTGTCAGACCATAGCCTTCCAGCAAGTGGCATCCTGTCAGATTCTCCCATTTTTCGGCTACCACTCTTTGCACAGCCATGCCGCCGCCAACAGATAAACGCAATGAGGAGAAGTCCACTTTCTGGAATTCAGGGTTATTCAACCAAGCATTGAACAGAGTGTTGACACCCGATAGTGCAGTGAAGCGGTAACGCGAAAGTTCCTTAATTGTTCCGTTTACATCCCGAGGATTGGTAATCAGCAGATTTTGCCCACCCAGTTCAATGAACAGCAGGCAATTTATTGTCAAAGCAAAGATATGGTACAGCGGTAATGCTGTTACCACTAACTCTTCACCTGGTTTCATCAGTGGAGAGTAATTGCCTTTGGCCTGTTCAAGGTTCGCCAGCATATTACGGTGAGTCAGCATTGCACCTTTAGCCACACCGGTGGTTCCACCCGTATATTGAAGGAACGCCAAATCCTCACTTTTTACATCTGGTTTGACATATTGCATACGGTAGCCCTTATGCATAGCACTACGGAATGCAATAGCATCCGGCAGGTGGTATTTAGGGACGAGCCGTTTGATATATTTGACAACGAAATCGACAAGGGTTCCTTTCGGACGAGAAAGTTGGTCTCCCATACGCGTCAAAATAACATGCTTGATTTGTGTGTTAAAAACAATCTTTTCTAAGGTATGAGCAAAGTTAGAAACGATAACAATGGCGGATGTTCCACTATCATTCAGCTGGTGCTCCAATTCACGTGGAGTATAGAGCGGGTTGACATTAACAACTATCATTCCAGCTCGCAGAATACCGAACAACGCTACAGGATACTGCAATAAATTTGGCATCATCAATGCCACGAGATCCCCTTTTTGCAGCCCCAGTCCATTCTGTAGATAGGCAGCAAAGGCACGGCTACGCTCTTCCAATTTACGGAAAGTCATCACCTCGCCCATATTAATAAACGCGACTTGATCAGCATAATGCGCCACAGCATTTTCAAACATTTCAATCAACGACGAATAACGGTCGGGATCGATTTCTGCCGGAACATCTGCCGGATAATGTTTTAGCCAGACTTTTTCCAAGTTGAATACTCCTGAAATTTAATTGCGGTGTAACTACTGACCATAAAACAAACCAGAACTATACATTTAACAAATTATTAACTCAGCGTACCAGTTTGAAAAGCAACAATGTTCAGGTTGGCGATACACATCACTAATTTAATATAATTAATTATGGTAAAAAATAAGGCAGCTTCAGCCGCCTTTGTTTTTTTACTTTACTTATCAATAAGTTACTTCGTTAATTAATTTTATATTTATAATTAGTTGATTATACACCAATTTACTAATTTTTGACTTAAAGTTCTTTCTATTATTCCAAATAGTTATATAAATAATGCTTCAATAAAAGATAATTATTAAGAATAAAGTTTAAGATAAAATCTCATGTACAAAAAGTAGCCCTATAATCAATCGGGCTACTTAGATTTTAGTTGTCTGTATCAATGTGATGCCGGAAGGATTTATTCAGTTAAAATGGTTGCAACTGACCTAGGTTCAAATGATGAAACGCACGGCGCATCGAGATCACAGTAATATTCCAATCCCACTCTTTGAGATTCATGCCAGCGCTTCAATCCCGAGGCGTTGATTACAACATAATTGTACGGGCTATTACCTACTTTTCCCTTTTCAATACTAGAGCGTGTTGATCTTTTTGGTATAAAAAGCAAGCAGCAAATGGGGCTGTTATAATGGTTTCGCCAAAAATCAAAACAATTACCCCAAATGCCAAGACTAATGTTAACAGATGATAGCTGGAAATT
>NZ_CAWQTY010000186.1:0-30938 GCF_963897815.1 Xenorhabdus sp. Sc-CR9 | reverse complement strand
CATCGCAGTCAACTCGGTTTTCTACTGGAAATCGCCGCAGGCCTCATTGCGTATACATTCCAACCTAAAAAACCGAGTTTGAATTTACGGAATAATGATATCGCTATTCTTAAACGAAGCTGAGGTTAGTTAATTACACTTGTATAATCTAATTTATGCGTGTTCGAAAAATCCTTCCATGTTTTTTCGATTACAGATTTAGAATTAACAAGAGTTCCATCCATGTCAAAAAGAAATCCAGAAAATAATTTTTTCATATCAATGAAATTCCATAAAGTTCTTCTGTAACCAGATAAGATCTTCTTTTATCAATGAAGTTTTTCTTTCACGATAATCGTTTTCTGAAAAAAAAGTAAATTTTTTCAATGAGGAATTAGGTGAAAAAACCATTGTTTTTACGATTTTTTGATAGTAAAAGCTCTGGAAAGAAAATTCCCCTCCATTTAGGGGTTTTATATGTACATCTGTGTGAATATGATTGAATAATTTCAAAAAATAATCACATGAATCAACTTTAGCCATATGTAAATTAGATGGATCAAAAATAAGTTTAAAATTATTCCTATTTACCATACAACATAAAAACTTACTTTTTTCTGGAGTTAAAACGTTTTCAGATGCAATAATAAAATCCATTCCTGCTACATCACAACACCATTGTAGAAAATTCGCAGTATTAATGATATCCATATCATTTTCTATCATAGATTTCCTGAATGAAGGTATAAATAAGGTGGAAACTTTTAATCTATCCGCGAGCCTAATTGCTTCAAAAAATATCAATTTACACTCATTGGTTGAAGTTATTATACCAATATCATTATAGAGATTTAACGCAATAGCTGTGATATTTATATTATTATTTATAGCTGCCTCTCTCAGGATGTGTAAGTTGTAAGAAGCTAATAAATCTCCTCTGTTGTTTCCGCCAAAATCAATTTGTAGTGATTGAATAGAATTTTCTCGGCATAATTCGATAGCATTGAATAGGTTTCCTGGTAAGCGCCAACTTACCAATCCAAACTGATTCATGAAATCTACCTTTTCGATTGTGATGGGGGAAAAAATTCAGAATTAACTAAAGACCATTCGCTATTTTTACTTACCATAACAGTTTTCCCGTGTAATTTTGGGTTTCTTTGGATCACAAGCTCTTTAATAAAAGGCTTAAAGTTATCAGGTTGCATATAAGATGAGTAGTCGAAGTCTTTATCTCTTCGTGCTCTTATTCCAGGAGAATCAACCATGCCTTCAGGAAGAACCTGAGTGATTAATGTATCTTCAGCAGGTATTTCAGCTGACACAGAACCAAGTAATCCATAAGCGGCTGATTTACAAGCTGTATAACCTGCTCTTCCAGGACCAAAATTCAAAACAACTTCAGACGAAATCCCTAAAAAAATCCCTTTATTCTTGATAAGAAAAGGTAAAGTTGAATATAGGGTTAGCCACAGCCCATTTATCATAATAGTGGATTGTTTATCCCATAGTCCCCAATCAGTTTCAAGAAAATTACAGCGTTTAGGACCATAAAATGCAGCAGAAAAACAGGAAAAATAAAATGAATCATCACATATTTCTTTAAAAGTATTTTGACTATCCTCAATATTTTTTAAATCACACTGATGCCAGTGAAAATTATGATAATTGCTTTTTTCAGGTTCATTTCGGCTAATAATATGAACAGAATATCCTAATTCATAGAGTTGTTCAGCTATTCCATACCCTATTCCAGTAGAGCCGCCTACAACAAGAGCCGATTTTTTGTTATTCATAAATCCATCCGATTAGAGTTCAATATTGCCGTTTTTAGGACATATTTATCATTAATAACTCTATCCACAGAAGAAATAAGTTCATTTAAAAAATCGCTTAATTGGTCAAAGCATATGACATGTGTAATCATATCATGAAATAAACTTTCATTTTCACTTAACAAAGAAAGAGCTTTAATCATTTTTTTATTGGATACTCCACGATGTCCTGTTAGATAAATGCCATTTCTTTCTTTATCATCTATATAGTGAGTGTTCATCTGTAAATAACTGATATCATCATACTCAGGGCAAATATTTTTTGCCCTTATGTTATATATTATAGATGGACTTTTTTTATTAATTTTCTCCACATTATCAACGCCACTAATTACATCAATAATTGAATTATTTTTAATATTGCAAATTATACTACTAACAATTGAATTTGTAACATTTTTGGGAGTAGTAACAAAAACAGCAGTTTTCTCATTATTCAACAAACTGGCAATAACATCTTTATCATTAACAAAATGCTCAGCAAAAGGCAGTATTTTATTCTGGCTCATTTCCAAAGATTGGTTGCTTCGATGGACTAAAGAAATAGATGATTTATTTTTATTCAACCATAATAATTTCCCAATCAAATTACCGATTATACCACCACCAATGATTACATAGTGCATAGGCGAGAATCTCTCAACCGCTTCAAGAGCAGTTAAAGCAACAGCTACAGGTTCTATAATTGCAGAAAATATAGGGGATAACTTATATTCTATAGAAATAACCACACCATCTTGCACAGCAAAATCGGGAATGCTAATATATCTTTGAAAAAAACCTGGTAAATTATGCCCTAATAAAAAATTAGTATCATGGCGGTTTGTTGGATTAATTAAGACAGTCTGTCCACGCCTAAAACAATAACCATTTTTTTTATAATCCATTTCAACCACTCCCAATCCCTCATGACCTAGAATTTCCGTTTTTTCATTTCGAATACCTTTCAAAATCTGTATATCTGTGCCACATAACCCTGACGCTATAACACGAATCAGTAATCCTTCTACCTTTGAAGTTATAGGTAAGCTTTCAGTTCTACATATACCACCAGTGAATCTTATATAGTCATTATTCATTACTAGGCTCCTTTTGTGGTATACATTTCAAAAACCAAGAATTATTGGAAAAAGTAGTAGCAATACCTGCACCCCATAAACCGCTAGCTGTATTCGGAGGACATATATATAAAAGATCTTCTATCATCCTAGGTTCTTTTAAAGCAGTTATATATGGACCACTTTTAAGGATTCTAGAAAGCAGAGAGTTTTTAATATAATTTGATAAACTATCTACTACCCCTCCTGATAAAGCGACCATCTCTATTGAGGGATCGATAACTAACGCGGATGTAATCAAATCGGCTAAAGGTTTCATAGCAGTATCTAAAACATTACTGCAAAAATAGTCATTATTTTCCAAACCTAGATTAAATTCATTCTCAAAATTTACATAATTAGGTTCTTTTTGGTATATTCTCCTATACATATGATCATAAACATTCCTGATACCACGACCAGAAGCATATGCTGCAATATGATCAGATTCACCACAATCACAATTAAGAGAGAAAGGTGTCCCTCCCCCTGGAAGATGACCAATTTCACCTTGTAATCCTGATATATCAAAATTCACTCTGAAAGGTAAAGTTTCGAAGATACGGCATGCAATTCCACTACTTACTGTAATGAGCATTACTTTACGAATATTTTGGCAAACAGGCTGAATGGAAAGATGAATAGCCATAGCAGTAACATCATTCATTATCATCCATAGAACATCAGGACGAAGAGAATGAAGCTCATCGAGTAATTTGAAATTTACCTGACAAGCCCCCCAAAGGGGGGCTGCACCATACACCTCTCCTGTATGATGATTCAAGGCTGCACCTAAACTAATACTCGCAGTGAGGCCGTTATGATAAATTGGCAATTTTCTTACAATAGATTCAAGTAATTTATCCTTGAGGTTAATAACATCATCAGAAGGATACATTAAAAAGCTAGGTGAGGCTTCCTTCATCACATTGACAGGCCCTTTATGTGGTATCCACTTAGCACTTCTTAAAAATGTCCCACCAACATCATAAATATAAGTTTGATACGATTCATTTATAATCATTTGAAATTATTCTCCTATCAATGCTAATGAAAAATATTGACATATTCCAAAGCGGAAATGAGATCATTTCTTGTAAGATCATTACAAAATATCGCACTACCAATTGCATTCATTAATGGCACTCTCTGAAAACCATCACGATGTTTTAGAGTATCATCTAAAGCCTCCTCTAACATCGAAAGTGTAAATATAGAACTATGAATAGGCAGATTACTTCTCTGAATAAGCCTTATACAACGCTCGGCATCCCATTTAGTAATTAAGCCACGAGAAAATGATAATGCTATACAAAGAGCCATATCTACTGCTACAGCCTCACCATGTAAAAGGGGTGTATTAGATTTGAGTTCAAGAGAGGGACTAAATGTATGACCATAATCTACTATACGTTCAAGATTATCTTCCCATAAATTTGGCTCTAGCTCCTGAAGCATACTATCAATAGCCCTTTCAAAAATTTCTTGATGAACAGAACCATAGCTGGAGAAACCTTGAGGAGTTAATTCATCTATAGCCTGTTCAAGAAGATGAAATAAGTGTTCATCTTTAATTAGTGCCATTTTAATAATTTCTGATACTCCATTTGTAATATGCCGTTGAGATACGGTTTTAAGGAAACCAGGATCAATTAAGGTAGCCTCAGGCGCAAAATACGTACCTAGTCTATTTTTATTACCCATATAATTGATACCAGTTTTTACTCCTATACCTGCATCAATTTGTCCCATCAATGTGGTTGGGATACGGATATAAGGGATGCCACGTCTATATAGATTTGCTGTAAAACCCACAACATCCATAACTACTCCACCACCAATAACGATAATTTTTTCTGAACGGCGTAGCAAACCACTATCAGAAATTTTTCTAGCTATAGTAAGAACATTATCTATATTTTTGGCTTCTTCATCTCCACTAATTGGATACCACACAAAACTAATATCATATTGCCTAAAGTAATTTTTAATATTATCCCCATAGAAAAGATCGACATTATTATCGACAAATATAACCACGCGAGAATAGTTCGCATTGGGGTTTTTGCACATATCATAAATATGACTATTATCAGTTTGAAATAAATCTTGAATTATTTTAACAGTATAATTTATTTTCAGAGATGCTTTGATGTTCCACTGCTCTGAATTTTCCTTCTTATTTTCATCTAAAATATCAGCACTATACATAAATTATCCTTAATAATTAAATGGCAAAAACTAAATAGCATTCTAAAATTGTAGATCACTTCCTTACTCCTCACTGTGTGAGGAGTAAGGAATGCTCATAATTTGAGTGCATTACTATTATGAAAACCTATTTAGTAATTCAATCTATATTAAAATTAATAATTTTTAATACTTTTATAGAAAATACAAAAGACTCACCGAATGTTCTATAATTTGAAGTAAACCAAATGACTAAAAATAAACTCATGATATTGAAATAATTATCTAGAATTAATTAGATTTAAAAATCATATAGAAATATAGACAATTAATGATAAAAATTTCTTTTAGAAACTTAACATAATAAATGTAACACGAATATTTTCTAAGTAAATATATACGTATTCTTTTAAATTACTCATTGAGAGTTTTTCCATATCGATCTTTTCGAGGAAAATTATTTAATCGGTTACCCATAAAAAATCTCACAGTAGCTTTCATAACTTATGAAGACTTATTGTTACAACCTGTTTTTTAAACTGAAAATCTGGAGCTTCTCAGTTTTGGTCATTTGGTTATAGGCCATAGTCTATTGTCCTTTGATGGAAAAATGTTTACTATAACAACTGGCTTCTTTTCTGATAAATATCATTTATGAGCCGAACCTGCCTTTTATTTTTATAATCTATAACTATTATATTAATAATAAACTATATCTCTGCATATCTATAAATTCCATTCTTCTTATTGTTTTCTACTGTAAAGTAAATGTTTTAACCAAGCTATTTATAGCTAACTTTAGAGAAAATATTGTGTATAAAACAATTATCTTTTCCAAAAAACCTTTAAAAAAATTCAAATGGTTACGAAAATTGATACTATTAAAAACTAATCAACAACACAAAAAATTCATACTAACAGAATACTTACCCATAATATATTTTATTATTAAAGCACCTAAAGAAAAAACAACACCTCAAAAGTTATTACATTCATAGCTTGAATTAAGACTATAGTTTTTTATCCAATAATTTACTGATTAATTAAACATCCTCAGTTACACTGCCAATAATTACCAGCTCTATTCACAAATTCCAGTCCCAGATCTTTACCCATTGAATAAAAAATCAATTTAGAATCACAAATATTTACATATTGTATCTGATCCATTCTCTTAACAATCAAGTACGTTTTATTATCAGCATTCACATTACTGTGAAAGTCAAGCTTTTTTATGTTTAGATTTTTTATTCCAGATTTTGATGGTTCACTGAGCAGATTACAAAGTGGAAACAAGCTCTTTTGCCAGTACCTTCTGTAGGTTTTTTCGAATGTCTATCAATTAATTGAAGGCCTGTACAGCGACTGATTAGCAAGACGTGCTCAGATTTTATGAGTGAGTGTGGTTCGTTGTTCCATTATGAATTATCGAACATTACATAATACCTGAATATTCTGCTGCTCAATGGTTTTAACGGTAACAAAGTGCACTACGGGACAGAAGACCGTTTCATAAATAGCCAAGGCATTACAGGTATCATTTTTTGATATCACTTTTCGAAAAAACGAAAAAATTTGATTATCAGATTAATGACAACTTTCAAATTTTAAAACAACATACTCAAGTTAATTAGGTATACAGTCTAAATAATTACTATAAAGATTAATTCTTACATGAAAGAAATATCATTCTCAATAAAATTGACTTGACTCTAACAGTACTGTTAAGGATTTCATAGATTCATTCGAACAATACTCGCTAAGATTGGATAATCCAATGCCAATTGAGAATAACGCAACTTCATTAGTTATAACTGAAACAATTATAAAAATTACCGTTCTTCCTTTTGTATGGAGTATGCTTAAATTATTAAATCGTTGGCAGTTTACATCTGTTCTATAAATCATGAAAGTATCACCGCTACTGGATTCAGTCTCGTTCGAAATCTCTATCGGGTTAATAATAGGTAGTAATCACTATAGAATTCACAAGAAGTTTGAGGTTAGTCATTATCATAAGATTAAGATTATAATTAATTACCCAACAAATTTATTTTGAAAAAATAACACCTTTCCAATTTAACGAAAATAGTGTTATAGAAACCCAATCAATCTGGATTTCGGTTCAGTAGTTGGGTAAGCGGTAATAAAAAGCAAGAAGAGAGACTGTAGTCGATATTCACTCTATGATTAATTCACAAGTCGTTTATCTAACTTAAAAGCTTGAAAGTCAAGGTATTACACAATTTCCTACTAGAATATGGTGAAACGGTACAGAAGGAGGATTTTTCCCTTCGGACAAAGTGATATCAAAAGTTCTGAAGCGAATTAATGACTAACTTTTCCACTCCTGCTTTATCACATAAAAAATCAACACTAATGGCTGAGCTAGTTTCATGAACAGATTGATGGTCTAAAAAATCAACTTACCGATTAGAAAAACATAATAAGATATTCCAGAAGATCATAAAAACTCCTAATGTAGGCCTACTTACTTGGGCCTAATTCCTAACCAAACGGAAACAAGTAAGTAAGTCAAACTGCTAGGTATTAGGTACCTATCTGGAAAAAGAGATGTCAAACCAGTATCACCATTATAAATATAAGCAATAAACTAGCCCGAGTACCCTGGATACTAATTGTCAAATGGAATTTATTATTTTTACTCCTGAAATATAAATCACAAAAAGATAAAAAATAGAAATTAACTAAATTAAATCAAGGAAATGAAATGAAACCGGTAACAAATAAAAAACCTTTTAAAGTAGGTATGATTGGAGCGGGATTTATGGCTAAACTACATAGTTTATCTATGAATAATATTGCAGGATTAACTGATGACCCTGAGGCAAGATTCGATCTTATTCGTATCGTAGATGTCAATGAGGCTAGTGCAAAAAAAGAAGCTGAACGCTGGGGATGGAAAGAATTTGGTACGGATTGGAAAACAGTAACAAGAGATGAGTCTATTGAGATTGTTGATATTGCTACTCCCAATGACAGTCATTGTGAGATTTGTTTGGACGCATTTGCAAATGGTAAACATGTTATTTGTGAAAAACCACTTTCAATAGATAGTAAAACGGCAGAATTAATGGCTAGAAAAGCAGTGGAATCAGGTAAGATCCATATGGTTAATTTTACGTATCGGGCCTGGCCTGCCATTGCACAGGCTAAAAAAATTATTGAAAGCGGAGCTATTGGGCAAATTCGTCATTTTGAAGGGCATTTCTTGCAAGATCATAATAATGACCCAACAATCCCTCTACATTGGCGTTTTAAGAAAAGTTCGGCTGGAGCTGGTGCACTTGGTGACGTTGGGTCTCATATAATTGATTTATCTAGATTCTTAGTAGGTGAGTTTGACAGTGTATCTGCAACAATGCAGCGTTTTATTAATGAACGTCCATTAGTAGAAGATAGATCACGAAAAGGGGCAGTAGAAGTAGACGATTTTACTAATTCTCTCATTAAATTCCAAAATGGAGCAACAGGTACAATTAAGGCAGGATGGGCTTTACCTGGTTATAAGAATGATGTGTTCTTTGCGGTAATTGGTGAAAAAGGATCTATTCGTTTTAGTTGGGAGCGTAGTAATGAACTACAATATTTTGATAGCTCAGATCCTGCATATCTCTCAGGTTATCGTAGTATCTTTTTAGGGCGAGCGCATCCAGGAGCAGAATTATTTTGGTTCCCTGATTTAGGAGGGGAATCAAGCGTTGGTGTAACTGCACAAGGGATGGGTTATGGTGAAGCATTCGCACTTACTTTTAGCCATTTTGTTGATTCATTGAAATCTGAAAAATCAGCATCACCCAACTTTATTGATGGCTTAAGATGCTGTGAAATTATCGATGCAATAAAAACCTCCGCGGCAGAAGGAACATGGCAACAAGTTCATTTAGCTGAAATCTAGTGCTAAACTTCCTATAGCTTAATTTATATAAGCCGGATAAATTAAATAATATTATTTATATAATAAGTTAAAGTTAATTACAGGCAATGTTTGTTAATAAATAGTAAATTAAACGTCGTTACCTTACCTTAAATGAAACATTACCATCAATAGATTCAAAAATCACTTTACCATTAATTATTATGTTTGTTTTTTTCAATTTATTTATAAGTAAAAATCCACCTGAAATAGCAGGTGGATTTGACTATTCACTCTAAAAAATGAACTAGTCACGCATTTAAAATATGAATCTCATCCTTGATTCATATCAACTTTTTGAATACGTAATTAAATTAAAATACAATGAGATAAATTTAGAATCATAATAAATCAGAAAGGTGAAAAGAAATATAATTTAATGATATATTACTTTTTGGTAAAACATTAATATAAATAAATATTATATTTACCTATGAAATTGAAACTGATAACTTCCTTTTGCTACTCATTAATAATATATACCCATTGGATTTCAAGATGCAGCGCGACGGTAAGGGAATGACAAATTCGTCGGGAACGAATTTGCCCAGCCAAAGGTTGGCCTCCGGTGAAAGGCAGGAGCCTTTCATTAATCCCCTGGAGCATAGATAACTATGTGACCGGGGTGAGTGAGCGCAGCCAACAAAGCGGCAACTTGAAAGACGACAGGTATATTATACAATTGAGCTAAAAACAGTAGTATCGGATAAAAACTTATCCAATAACAACAAGGCTCGTGTATTTTTACTGAGTTCTGCTTTAATTTTATCCCTGTGTTTTTTCAAAGTTGAAACAATGAGAGGGCAAGGCTCAATCTTTATTTCTTTATTAACAATGAATGGCAATAAGATTCTAATAGTATCTAATGTTAGCCCTGTCTCTTGAAGAAATTGTATATGTCTTATTATCACTAAGTCCTGTAATTTGAATTTTCTATAACCAGAACTGGTTCTATTAGGTTTAAGCAAGCCTTGCTCTTCATAATAACGTATCATTCTAGCACTAACTCCAGTTTTGCTAGATAATTCTTTTATTTTCATAGTTAACCTCATATCAATTTAACAATTCTTATAGAATACTTTATTGGTTTAATTATTTATTGAATAAACTAGAGTAACAATTAGATTTCATGAGTCATATTACTAATGAAACATTAAAAAAATAAACATTATTAATCACTTACATGCATAGTTATTTTTACAGAAAATTCACTGCATTTATTATAAATACCTTGCCGTTTCATATATAGCATGTGATAATTCATATAATCCACTCAATATTATAATAATGCAAGAAGTAAATTTAAATAGAGGATTTGTGAAATGTCTAATTTCGATTGACAAAATATTTTGAACTCTTCATTTTCTAAATAATATCTCATAAAGCGTTTTATCTTTCAAGCTACTGTGTGACCTGTGATAATCTTATTAACCCAGTGATATTTTATATCTGATATATTATATAAAATATGAATAAAAATAGATAGTGATATCAATTTACTGAAAATAATAAATATTCAAATAATACCTAATCATATACTGGATATTAGTAATTAATCTTTTCAAAACATTCATTCAATGTCCTGTTTTTACTTATTTTTCTTTGTGGTGTCTTGAACACATTTTGCGATAAATACTCCCTTGCCTCTTCTAGGCAGAAAACAATTTCTGACCATGCCCTTTGAAGTAAGGCTTCTAATATAGGCCTGAGACAAACACGACTATTGTTGGCAGCTTTCAATAAGGATACCGTCGGGAATAATCGTCTTGCCAGACTGCGTCTGAGCAGTAACCCCAGCCAGATAAGGTTTTCAACTATGGGTTTCTGACTCGTGGCAAAGCCTGGCTAATTGGTGTGCGATTTCAGTTCCTCATACACGCTTTTGACTGACTAACTGCTCCATTCTCTGTCGAAATAAAGTTACGCCTGTCCACAAGCCGCCGCTCTCGGTATAATCACCGCGCTATTTTTTGCGTATTCCTCTGGGAGATAACCATTTTGACCATCAAACACTACAACTATCAAATGACCCACTTTGTCACGAGTGCACCTGACATTCGCCACCTGCCTCAAGATACGGGCATTGAGGTCGCGTTTGCCGGTAGGTCAAATGCGGGTAAATCCAGTGCCCTGAATGCACTGACCCGCCAAAAGAGTCTTGCACGTACCAGTAAAACTCCTGGCCGAACTCAGTTAATTAACCTATTCGAAGTAGAAGAAGGGATTCGTCTGGTGGATCTGCCGGGCTATGGTTACGCTGAAGTGCCAGAAGAAATGAAGCACAAGTGGCAAAAAGCCTTGGGAGAATATCTCCAGAAACGCGTATGCCTGCTGGGTTTGGTGGTTTTGATGGATATTCGTCATCCGCTGAAAGATCTGGATATGCAGATGATTGAATGGGCTGTTGTGATGCAAATCCCTGTCATGGTATTGCTGACTAAAGCCGACAAACTGGCATCCGGTGCCCGTAAGAGCCAGTTGGCGCAAGTTCGTCAGACATTGGCGGATCTGGATGGCGATGTTCAGATCGAATACTTTTCTTCCCTGAAAAAAATCGGCGTTGATAAACTCGAACAGAAGCTGGATATTTGGTTCAACCAGCCTGCCATTGAAACCGAGGTGGAGTAATATCCGCCTGCGTTCACCGCATCCCGTCTACTCAATCCAATCGATTTCAATTTGCTGCTTTGCTAGCTGCAAATTGAAATAGGACGAGTATAAATCGGACATAAAAAAACGCCCCAGTCAAAAAAGATGACTGGGGCAGCTAATATTCAGCTAAATCCGATTACGTGAAGTAAAAGGTCTGAAAGATAGAACATCTTACCTCTGTACCCTACGCAGACAACTTTACCCTATTCTTTCAATCAAAAAAAGATTTTTTTGTAATTAATTTTCATCAAATGCTTCGATTCAGCCATTGTTCTTTAATCAAATTAGGTTTTATACTCTCTTTAATGTAGTTTAATTACATATTTGTGAGATCCAGATCTAATATAAAACCTAACTGAAATTGTTGTTACAAGCCTCTTCGCTGCGTAATAGGGATAATCTTCGTCGATTAAATAAACTGTGATTCCATAAAAATCATTCAATAAAAAAATATTTCTGCACAAAAATAAAAGCCTAAAAAAAGAACCGCAAAAATTCGGTTCTTTGATTTCTTCAACAGATTTTTGATTGGCAAAATATCTGCCTTATTGATTCATCAGTGTGCCTGATCCCAGTCATCACCAATCCCAACATCAACTTTTAATGGCACATCAAGCTGCATACTTTTTTCCATCAATTCTCTGATTTTCTGCTCTGCCATCTCCAACTCAGATTCATGTACTTCAAACACCAATTCATCGTGAACCTGCATGATCATACGTACACCGGGTTTTTCGCTGACTATCCAATCATCTACCGTAATCATTGCCAACTTGATGATGTCCGCAGCCGTGCCCTGCATTGGTGCGTTGATGGCTTCACGTTCTGAAGCCTTACGACGCATGGCATTACGTGATTTGATGTCCGGCAAGTACAATCGACGACCTTCCAACGTTTCAACAAACCCATGCTCAGCTGCTTGTTGACGTGTACGCTCCATGTAAGCCAGCACCCCTGGATAGCGCTCAAAATAGAGATCCATGTAGCGTTGTGCTTCACCACGCGGAATACCTAACTGGCGGGATAAACCAAAAGAACTCATTCCATAAATCAAGCCAAAATTAATCGCTTTCGCACTACGGCGCTGTTCACTGGTGACTTGTTCCAGTGGCACACCGAACACTTCTGCGGCAGTCGCCCGATGGATATCTTTGCCCTGTGCGAACGCCTCCAGCAATCCTTTATCCTGTGACAAATGCGCCATAATACGCAATTCTATCTGCGAATAATCTGCTGCCATAATGCGGTAACCTTCAGGCGCAATAAATGCCTGACGAATACGTCTTCCCTCATCATTACGGACAGGAATGTTTTGTAGGTTCGGATCACGAGAAGAAAGGCGCCCGGTTGCGGTCACAGCCTGATGATAGGAAGTATGAACGCGGTTTGTCAGCGGGTTAACCATCTGGGGCAGTTTATCGGTATAGGTAGATTTCAGTTTGGCCAGACCACGATGCTCCAAAATAACCCGTGGCAACTCATGATGTTCAGCCAGCTCTTCCAGCACTTCTTCGTTTGTCGATGGCGCGCCATTTGGGGTCTTTTTCAGTACAGGCAAGTTCATTTTCTCAAACAGAATGACTTGCAGCTGCTTTGGCGAAGCCAAATTGAATTCTTCATCCGCCAACACATAAGCAGATTTTTCCAGCTCAACTAAACGCGCAGTAATTTCCCGTGAATGTTCTGCCAACGTTTGGGAATTGATCAATACACCTGTTCTTTCTATACGGGAAAGCACCGGTACCAACGGCATTTCAATTCCTTGGAACACTTTTTTCAGTGTCTCAGCGCTCTCTAACTGAGGATACATTGCCAGATGCAGGCGCAAAGTCACATCTGCATCTTCAGCTGCGTATTTTGAAGCTTCCTCCAAGGGAATTTGATTGAAAGTAAGCTGTTTCTTGCCTTTGCCCGCAATTTCTTCAAATGTCGTGGTTTTATAGCCCAGATAGCGTTCTGCCAGACTATCCATATCATGTCGCCCTTCCACGCTATTCAGTACATACGACTCCAGCATGGTATCAAAAACAATACCATCCAGAGCAACGTCATAACGCGCCAGAACGCCACGATCAAATTTCAGGTTCTGACCAATTTTGGGCAGGTTGGCATCTTCCAGCAGTGGTTTTAATGCTGCAAGAACCTCATGCAGATCCAGTTGCTGTGGTGCATCCAGATAATCATGTCCCAATGGCAAATAAGCCGCTTCAATTTCTGATTCTCCCGCCACAATGGCAAAGGACATTCCCACCAAATTGGCTGTCAGGGTATCAAGGCCATCAGTTTCGGTATCAAAAGAGAATGCCGGGGCCTGTTTCAATTTCTCAATCCACTCATCAAGAGATTGGTACTCAAGGATGGTTTGATAGCTTTCCGGTGAAATTTTGACGGAGGTTGACACTGCCGCTATCGAGTCTGATTTAGTGCTGCCAGAGGCAGGTTTCTGACCTTTACCTTCCAGCCAATTGCCATTCTGCACGTCATTTATCCAGCGCTTAAATTCATAATGATTGAACAGAGCCAGCAATTCATCCACATCTGGTGGCACAACAGCAAGATCGATACAAACCCTATCCAATTCAACGTCAGTTTTAATTGTCGCCAATTGATAAGAGAGGTAGGCCACCTCTTTATGCAGTTCCATTTTTCCGCCCAGTGTTTTAGCACCACGGAAGCTCAGTGTGGCAATCTCATCAAGTCTGGAATAAATGTTATCCAGACCGCCAATACCCTGCAATAGCCCCAACGCGGTTTTCTCACCAACGCCTGGAACGCCCGGGATGTTATCGGAAGAGTCTCCCATCAGGGCAAGAAAATCGATAATCAGTTCAGGAGGAACACCATATTTTTCCGTGACCTCTTCCGGCCCCAGAATAGTATTGGTCATAGTATTAATCAGGGTAATGTTCGGTGTCACCAACTGAGCCATATCTTTATCGCCGGTGCTTATCAGAACAGAGCGGCCTTCTTGGTCAGCCTGCAATGCCAATGTGCCAATAACATCATCAGCTTCGACACCCGGTACAACCAAAATTGGCAGTCCCATGGCTTTGACCATTTTATGCAACGGCTCAATCTGAGCACGCAAATCATCCGGCATAGGAGGGCGATGAGATTTATATTCAGCAAATAGCTCATCACGGAACGTTTTGCCCTTGGCATCAAACACGACCGCCACATGGCTCGGTTTATACTGCATGATTAAACTGCGCAGCATGTTCAGCACGCCATACATGGCGCCCGTTGGTTCTCCCGCACTGTTTGTCAGTGGAGGAAACGCATGGTATGCACGGTAAAGGTATGAAGAACCGTCAACCAAAATCAGGGGATTGTCTGCTATCTGTGCCATAAAATTTTCTTCGTCATTCTGTGGGATGAATAAAGAATAGAATGCCATACTGTGCCGTTATAGACGAATTTTGCGATAATTTTCTCGTGATAACGTGCATTTTATGACAAATACCCTGAACAATGTTCTGTGGATAACTTTGTGCACAAAAAAATGGCATATAAAACAGATTTATGTTTATCACTATAAAGTGTGCGTAACAGAAGGTGAAAATCAATGAATTACAGAGAATATTAAAGAAATCTTGCAACTACTTAAAAATCACTGACTTGTGGATATTACCGGAGTTTATGTTATGAAAGGGGCTTTTCAGCAAGTATTGTGCCAGCTTTATCATGGCTGGCCCAATACCTATGTTATTTTATATTAATACTTAATGTTCTTATTTAATTACAGCCATCGTTTGCATTACAACCATGGCCTGAGTATAACCATGTGACTTATTTTTTGGTTACCAGATAGTTCACAACATCGGAGTATTTTCGGGCATAATCCAGAGCGGTAGCCTCAATTCCACCATTATTAATCTGATATTTTCCATTAACAAAAACAGACGGAACACTACGTAATCCCAAATCCTTGGCTGCCTGACGTTCTTTGGCTGCTACAGATTGAACAATAAAGCTATTCAATGCGGCATCGTAATCTTCACCAGAGACACCCGCTTTGATAAAGGCATTACGAATGTCATCCTTAGTATTGATAGTGTGGCTCTTCTGAATACCATCAAACAAAATTGGAGTGACTTTATCTTCAATTTTCATAACGATGGCAACAGCCCAGGCATCCGTCAGAGCTTGTCCCAAAGGTCCAAGAAAATCAACATGATAACGCTCATGAGTGACCCCTGCCGGCAGATTTTTCTCAACAGTAGAAATAACGTGGTAAACATTTTCAAACTGATAACAATGGGGACAATAAAAAGAGAAAAAATCTAAAACCTGCGGCTGATTCGCAACCGGCTTTTCTAATTCAACATACTGCTTTCCTTCAGAAAATCCAGTGGCGAACGCATTAAATGCCATCAACGCTCCTACCAATACTAGCCAAAACTTTTTCATAATGGTCTCCAGAAAATTAATATATAGGATTGAGTTGTAAAGGTGGTTCCTGTAACAGCCTAACTTGTTCAGAAAAAAGACTTATTTGTTTAAACCAAAAATCGCTGTCAGCCATCCACGGAAATGCTTTAGGGAAAGCAGGATCTTGCCAACGACGAGCGACCCAAGCCAAATAATAGACCATTCGCATCGCACGCAGAGGTTCGACCAACGCTAATGTTTTTGGATCAAAGTCCATAAACTGACCATATGATTCAAGCAGGATATCCAGTTGAACCAAACGTTCCTGCCGTGAACCATTAAGTAACATCCACAAATCCTGCACTGCGGGGCCATTGCGGGCATCATCAAGATCGACAAACCATGCTTCATCACGCCACAAAATATTACCAGCATGGCAATCACCGTGCAGCCGCAGGGATTGCCAGTTCCCATTCCCGCACCATTGATCAGCTACCACTTTGTTCAATTCATCCAGGGCGGCCAAAAAACCTTTCTTATATCTAGCAGGAATTAGTTCACATTCAGACAAACATTGATGCGATTGATACAAATATTCGTCAATATTAAGCGTCGGACGGTGAGAAAATGTTTTCTTGCGGCCTATTTGATGCATTCTGCCCAGTAATTTTCCAACATCTTCCAATTGATCAAAATTGTCTGATTCGTACTGACGTCCCCCGACGCTTGGGAAAATGGCAAAAAGGAATCCGCCATAATTCAGTACCGTTTGCCCATCAAACACCAGCGGTGCCGCAACGGGCAAGTCTGCCTGCTGTAATTCATGCGTAAAATCATGCTCCTCTTGGATCTGCTGCTGACTCCAACGCAAGGGACGATAGAATTTCACGACATAGCGCTTACGATCTTCATCCATGAACTGATAAACACGATTCTCGTAACTATTCAGTTCAGTCAAACCGGAATCGATATACAGGCCAGACTGCACCAACGCATCCATGATTAAATCCGGCGTAATATTCTGGAAATTAAAAGCCTTCGCTTCCGTCACAACACTATTTGTCACAACATAATTTGTCACAACACAATTCTCTCTTTATCAATCTTTAATAATGCCTCTGGCACGTAACAGGGCGGTCTTAAAATCTTCTTCATAATCTTTTTTTAACCCCGGAATTTCAGCATGATTGTCCGTACCGCGCATTTTCAAGTGATAAATCAGAATATCATCTGTAAGTTCAGTCAATGACCCTGTAAAACCCGCTTCACCAGCCAGTTTTTGCAAAAGTTCGAGCAAATTTAAATCCGGCTCATTCTTCCATACTGGGTGCAAAAGTTCGATAATTTCATTGAGGCGGTGACATCTCATTTCTAATTCCTTATAAATAACTATACAAATTAGCAGGGTTAATGCTTCTGAGAAAGAATTGGTCTGTCAATCAGCGTAAAGTTATACTCCACCTCAAAGCAGCATCGTTAGATATTGATTCACAATGGCTATATATATCCTAACCTTTCATTGCCCAATATCAGGTAATTTAACATGACGCATCCAAAAATCAGTGGCGCAATTCTAGCTGGAGGGCTATCCACCCGCATGGGAGGGAATGACAAAGGATTGTTGCAATTCGATGGCGCACCATTATACCAACACATTGCCACAAAATTGCAGCCACAGGTGGACGAGCTATTGATCAATGCCAATCTCAATCTTGGGATTTATCAACAAAGTGGTTATCCCATCATACCGGATATCATTACCGATTTTTCTGGGCCGCTGGCAGGTATGCTGGCGGTATTGAAGAAAGCCATCCATGAATGGGTGGTCTTTGTTCCCTGTGATGTCCCCGGTTTTCCTGAAAACCTTGTTACAAAACTGTGGCACTACAAACAACATGCCTGGGCCGCTTATGCACACGACTGCCAGCGCGCCCACCCTACCTTAGCGTTAATGCACCGCAGTTTAATCCCCCGATTGGAAAGCTACCTCGCTCTGGGGGACAGAAAACTGATGTTTTTTATGCAGATGATTAAGGCAAAAACGGTCTATTTTCCTAATCCCAGTGCTTTCACTAATTTAAATACACCAGAAGAATGCCATGACTGGGAAAATCAGCATTGGAAATTCTTCCGGGAGTCAGCATGATCCGCAACAGCAATAACACAATGCTGCCCATACTGGGTATCACCGCTTATAGCGGAACCGGAAAAACAACGCTGTTAAAACAGATGATTCCATTGTTGCGTCAGCAGAATATACGGGTTGGACTGATTAAACATACTCATCACAATATGGATGTTGATCAACCGGGTAAAGACAGTTATGAGCTGCGCAAGGCAGGTGCAAACCAGACCTTAGTCGCCAGCCAGCAACGCTGGGCATTGATGACAGAAACCCCAGACTTACCGCAATTGGATCTGTACTACCTTGCCAGCCGATTCGACGCAGATTCGTTGGATTTGATACTGGTTGAAGGATTCAAACAAGAACCAATCCCGAAAATCGCGCTTTACCGAGACGGGCTAAACCATTCCATTGATGAAATTCTCGATCCCTATGTAATCGCAATTGCCAGTGATATCACACTGGCAACACCACTACCGCAGCTTGATATTAATCAGCCGGATAAAGTGACAACATTTATCGCCGAGTGGTTATACCAATAAATAAACGCCCTGATGGTAACGTTAAGGGCGTTTTTCCCAATTTCAATCTGCAACCTTATTTCCGTAAATTAAAGATTGAAACATCCATGAAAGCAAAGAATCCATTTCTGTAAGAAAATTGGTTTTAGAGTGGCAACAAAATCGTCAGTAAGAGCAGGTAAGGCCGATATTAAGGCGGTTTTGTTGGAAAATATGCCAAAAGCCATCAGGATAGCGTTCAATATCACTCTCTAGAAGAGTTGCTTTGTGCCATTCAAATTTTTTGAATCCTGCCTTCTCAATAGCACGCTCGTAATGTTCACGATTCCATCGATAAAATGTGACATCACTCGGTGGCATACTAAGAAACTTAGTTTGATAACGGTTACCACCTTTCCATGATTCTTCACTCAGAATATTTATGCCATAAGCATCAAAGTTACCCATTTTTAATTGAAATTCAGGTGAAAGCGTGTAACTTATTAATTTACCAGAAGGTTTAAGATGGTCAGCAATAACCTGAAACATGGTCTCAAGATCTTCGGGTGATTCAGCATAGTTGAATAACCAGACAGCAACGACGATATCAAACTTACCAAATGATTTCATATCACAAACATTTTGTACGTGAAACTCTAGGTCATCACCATATTGTTCTGACTTTGCTCTGGCCAGTTCTATCATTTTTTCCGAAATATCCACGCCAACAACTTTTGAAGCTCCTCGTTTTCGCAATTCTCGACCAAAGTAACCGTACCCACAAGCCAAGTCCAAAATCGATTTTCCACGCACATCACCCACCATACCTAATACGGTACGAACCTCTAATGCACGTTGAGGAGTGCGTTGGATGAACTGTTCATAACTTTCGCCAATAGAATTATAATCTACCTCTTTTTTTACCATGATTATGCCCTCTAATAAATGGTTGTTATATTTCCCCTACTTTCCATGTTCCATGATCTCTGTGGCATCAATAGTGACAGAAATTATTTCTATAGGGCACAGTCAATCAATGGTACTTTTGGGGAAACAGCCCACATATGAATTGCGGGCTGTCTAAGTGCTGAAAAAATACAAGATGATTACACGAGAGAATAACCTGAGAAATCTTTTCTATTACTCACCCTATTTTCTGTTATTCACCTTAATATATTCTCGTTCTTACTTCCCTTCTGGCATCAAACCAACAAAAGCAGTCTTTTTCCGTGGTTCAGTCATCAACGATTCCAGTTTTTCGATACAACGCAGATAATGAGGCGTTTTCTTATGTGCCGCGACTGCCGCTTCGTCAATATAGGCTTCATAAATATAGAAACGAGTAGGAATATTCTCATCACGCAGGACATCAAAGCGTAAATTGCCCGGCTCTTTAATAGAACCGAGGTGATTATCCCGAAATACTTCGATAAACTCGTCTACCTTGTCAGCGTTAACATTAATTTCCACTAGCGTGACGTGCATATTATTCCCCTTTAGCTTTTTCACTCAGGAACAGCTCATAAGCCTGAGCAGGCTTCTCATTGTGATGCACCACCGCCTGTACCGCTTTCAGCATCGCAACAGGTGCTTCGGACTGGAAGATATTACGTCCCATATCCACACCAGACGCGCCCTGATCAATCGCCTGATAGCACATCTCAAGCGCGTCCAGCTCCGGTAATTTCTTACCCCCTGCAATCACAATCGGAACCGGGCAGCCCGCCACGATCCGCTCAAAACCGGTATCAACATAATAGGTTTTGATAATATTCGCCCCCATTTCTGCTGCAATGCGGGTCGCAAGTGAGAAGTAACGCTGATCACGGGCCATATCTTTGCCGACACCTGTCACTGCCATCGTTGGCATACCATAACGCGTCCCCTGATCCACCAGCTTGATAATATTCTTGATGGATTGGTGTTCGTGTTCTGAGCCGATATAAACCTGAGCCGCCACAGCACAAACATTAAGCCGAAGTGCATCTTCCATCGCCACCGCGACAGCTTCATTGGAGAGTTCAGTCAGAATTGAATTAGCGCCAGACGCACGCAGCACCACCGGTTTATTGGTTGCAGGAGGAACCTGGCTGCGTAGGATGCCCCGGGTGCACATCAGTACATCGGTATGTTCAAACAGAGGGGCTATATTTATATCGATACGCTCTAAGCCTGTTGTTGGTCCCTGAAAATAACCGTGGTCAAACGCCAACATCACCGTTTTATTGGTCGCAGGATTGAAAATTCGTGACAAACGGGACTGCATACCCCAATCCAGCGCACCACAGCCCTTCAGTTCAAACAGAGCATTCTTTTGCGGTCTATCAATGCCAAAATCTTTACCGTCTTTGATATCATCTAAATCTGCCATTTCTTCCTCCAGAAAGGTGTCAGAGTCAGGCTGTATTTCACAGCCTTATGAATCAGAAATCGTATTGATTAGAAATTATATTGGTTGATATTCTCTTTGGTAAAAATCACCCTTTCCGGCATAACAACAATGCCATTGCCTTTCGCTTCATAACGGTAACCCTGTACACTATTAGGTGAAATTTCAATGTCGCCAATATCAGGAATATTCAATTTATCTCCCACATCCAGATCGCCTTTTTGCAATATCTCATTGGCAACATGAATAGCTATCTTGCCTTGCTTGACTACATCCCACAGAGCAAATTGTTTGACCGTACCGTTTTCAACATAAGGACGCATCACATTCGGGGTACTGAACCCAACAATCGCAACATCCTGGCGTTTCAGGTTTTCTGCCGCTTGCGCCGCCGCAGGTAGGGCATTAGCATCTGGTGCAATAATTGCATCCAAATCACCCCATGCTTTCAAAATACCTTCCGCAGTCTGCAAGGATTTCGTTGCATCGTTATAACCAAATTGTGTGGTAACAATCTCCCAATTCGGATGCTCTGCTGCAATCTTGGTTTTAGCCTCTTTTACCCATTGGTTCTGATCCGTCACCGTTGGACTCGAATAGAAGAATGCCACTTTCGCTTTTTCTTTTTTCACCTGATTAGCGGCCATATCGACCAAAATTCCACCCAACTGTTTTGGTGTTCCCTGATCAATATAAATGGAACGGCATTCTGGTGATGTGTCAGAGTCCCACGTCAATACTTTGACACCTCGTTTCATCGCACGTTTCAACGCTGGACATAAACCATTTGTTGATACCGCCGACACCACGACAGCGTTATAACCTTGATTAACGAATTTATTGATAAGCTGAACCTGCTCCACCATAGTTGACTCTGTAGGGCCATCGTAAATGACTTTAACACCCAATGCCTTGCCGGCTTCCACTGCTCCTTGGCCGCCACTGGTAAAGAAACCAACACCGACTAATTTAGGAATAAACGCAATTTTCTCTGCTGCCTGCACCCAAGTAACACTCGCTAAACTTAACACAGCAGCCAAAGCCAGCTTTTTCATTACCAGTGCTTTCATGCCTATCTCCGCCTATTTTTGCCTCAAGATCATTTATGTTTCAGGATTGTCTTGTACGTTACAGAAATATGCTGTGACTTCATGGCATTTCCAGCTTTCGTTTCTGACATCAACACTACTTAATCTGAACATTTATTTATTAAAAATACTTTTGTTCAAAACTCTAATTCATAATTCGAGATTATTGCAGTATTCCGATCACATTTTGTGAAAAAGTTAGAACCACATTAAAATATGTTCAAATTTTTGTAACAAAGTATCTAGAACATTAGTAGCTTTCATGCTTATTCTTCCCTTGTGGATAAAGAAGTTGTTATGTCGATCAAATCAACTAAGAAACCAACAATCTCAGAAAAAAATGTATTATTCGAGACAATTGACTGCTCTGGTCACAACTACCCAGGAACAGGAAATAGCATGAGTGAAGAAGAACTAATGGCCCGTGTCGCCTGGCTTTACTATCACGATGGCCTGACTCAAGGGGACATCGGTGAATTGCTCGGCCTCAGCCGCCTCAAGGTCTCCCGCCTATTGGAGAAAGGTCGACAGTCTGGTGTGATCCGTGTTCAGATCAATTCACGCTATGAAGGATGCTTAGCCTTAGAATATGCCTTACAAAAACGTTTTAACCTTAAACGAATCCGTGTATTACCCGCCCTTGATAGTATGAATTTAAATACCCGCCTCGGTGTTGGAGCCGCTCACCTATTAATGGCGCTGACTGAACCTCACCAACTCTTGGCAATTGGGTTTGGGGAAACCCCCATGTGTACTTTAAAGCATCTGAGTGGTTTTATCTCATCCCAGCAAGTTAGATTAGTGACATTGTCCGGTGGTGTTGGCTCTTACATGGCAGGTATTGGCCAACTTGATGCGGACTGTCCTATCAATATTATTCCTGCACCACTACGAGCTTCCACGCATGAAATCGCAGCGACATTCCGCGAAGAACGTAGTGTACAAGATGTTATCCTGACGGCCTGTGCCGCCGATATCGCACTTGTCGGAATTGGTGCTATTAATCAGAAGCAAAATGCAACTATTATGCTTTCTGGCTATATTAGTGATGGTGAACAGCTAATGTTTAGTCGTAAAGGTGCTGTTGGGGATATTCTTGGATATTTCTTCAATGCAGATGGCGAACTGATCGGTGATATCGACATCCATCAAGAATTAATAGGTATCCCCTTACCAGAAATAAAAACTATCCCGAACGTGCTTGGAGTAGCAGGTGGTATCGAAAAAGTAGATGCCATTGTCGCTGCAATGAAAGGGGGTTACATCAACTCATTAGTGACAGAAGAACAAACAGCGAGGGCCATGCTAACTTGATCAACTAATAATTCTTCCATTCCCTGTTCCATATCGAATAAGAAAATAACGATATACGAGGATAGTATCATGAATCAACGCGCTAATGCTCACCCATCACGGAGGTATCTGATGGCGCTTGATGCAGGAACTGGCAGTATTCGTGCAGTTATATTTGATCTAGAAGGGAATCAAGTCGCCGTCGGACAGGCTGAGTGGATACACCAGCCTGTACCAAATGTTGCTGGTTCTATGGAATTTGACCTGAAAAACAATTGGCAACTGGCCTGCCAATGTATCCGGCAGGCACTGCAAAAAGCAGATCTGCCCGCTAATGCGATTCAAGGCGTTGCCGCCTGCTCAATGCGGGAAGGCATTGTCCTTTATAATCGCAACGGCGATCCCATTTGGGCATGTGCCAACGTGGATGCCCGTTCAAGCCATGAAGTCAGCGAGCTAAAAGAGCTTTACAATAATACCTTTGAGTCTGACGTCTATCGCTACTCCGGCCAGACACTGGCGCTGGGCGCAATGCCACGTTTGCTTTGGCTGGCTCATCACCGTGCTGATATCTACCAGCAAGCCAGTACCCTGACCATGATCAGCGATTGGCTGGCTTATATGCTCAGTGGCGAACTGGCGGTTGATCCCTCCAATGCGGGTACAACGGGAATGCTGGATTTAACCAGCCGCAATTGGCGACCAAGTTTGTTGGAGATGGCCGGACTTCGTTCCGATATTCTCTCTCCCGTCAAAGAAACCGGCACACTACTCGGCTATATCACGGAAAAAGCAGCGGCCGAATGTGGCCTGAACAGCGGCACACCTGTGATTGTGGGAGGAGGTGACGTCCAACTCGGCTGCCTGGGCATTGGAGTGGTCAAACCTGCCCAAACTGCGGTACTCGGCGGGACATTCTGGCAGCAAGTTGTTAATCTTCCAGAACCCATCACCGATCCGAACATGAACATCCGCATTAACCCGCATGTTATTCCAGGTATGGCACAGGCAGAATCCATCAGCTTCTTTACCGGTCTCACCATGCGCTGGTTCCGCGATGCTTTCTGCGCAGAAGAAAAACTGCTGGCAGAACGATTAGGCGTTGATGCCTATAGTCTGCTGGAAGATATGGCGGCACGGGTTCCTGCTGGTGCACATGGCATAATGCCTATTTTCTCCGATGTCATGCGTTTCAAATCGTGGTACCACGCTGCGCCTTCTTTCCTCAATCTCTCGATTGATCCGGAAAAATGCAATAAGGCAACGCTATTCCGTGCATTGGAAGAAAACGCGGCTATCGTTTCGGCATGTAACCTCGATATGGTTTCAGAGTTCTCTGGCATCAAAGCCGATTCTTTGGTCTTTGCCGGAGGGGGTTCGAAAGGAAAACTCTGGAGCCAAATTCTGTCTGACGTTACCGGATTACCTGTCAGAGTGCCTGTCGTGAAAGAAGCGACAGCCTTAGGTTGCGCGATCGCGGCAGGTGTTGGCGTTGGTTTATATGACTCCATGCCCACGACCGGAGAGAAATTAGTGCGCTGGGACCGTGAATATCAACCGAACCTACACCACCGCGAGATTTATCAAAAAGCGAAGAAAGATTGGCAGGCAGTCTATGCAGATCAACTGCATCTGGTGGATGATGGATTAACAACCTCGTTGTGGAAAGCACCGGGATTGTGATTCGATATTTAAAGAATAAACAGAGCAAGTCCGGCAGCTTGCTCTGCTACATTAATCATTTGATTTTAAATATGAAAAAATCCACGTTGCATTGAAATTAGAACAAAGAAAAGACAGATTTATTTTAAGAAGGCCCAACAATTGACCCTATTACTCATGATAAAGAGTTATCTCATAGTAACAAATTCTTCCGCCGCAGTCGGATGGATAGCAACGGTATTATCAAAGTCCTTTTTCGTTGCACCCATTTTCAGCGCAACCGCAAAACCTTGCAGGATCTCATCCATACCAAAGCCGATACCGTGGATACCAACGATTTTTTCATTTTCCCCCACACAAACCAGCTTCATCCGGCATGGCTGACGATGTTGCGTCACAGCGGTATACATCGCGGTAAATGATGATGTATAAACCTTAACTTGCTCATCACCATACTGCTCTTTTGCCTGAGGTTCCGTCAGACCAACAACGCCAATCGGTGGGTGGCTGAATACAACCGTTGGCACATTAGAGTAATCCAGATGTTCTTCCGGTTTATTATTGAACAGACGCTCTGACAAACGACGACCTGCCGCAACTGCGACCGGTGTTAATTCCACCGCACCGGTGTTATCACCAACTGCATAAATACCGTTAATATTGGTATTCTGGTACTTATCGACTTGGATATAACCTTTTTCACTCAGTTCAACACCGGTGGCAGACAAACTCAGATTATCTGTCATCGGCTCACGCCCAATCGCCCAGATCAAGGCATCAACCGTCTGCTTTCTGCCATCCTGCAACTGAACGGTCAGGCTGCCATCACTATTCTTAATCACAGACTTTAATATTGCTTCCGTGTGCAGTGTTGGCCCTTCTTTTTTAATAACTTCCAGCAAAGTATCAACGATCAATGGGTCAAAAGTACGCAATGGTGCATGCTTGCGGATAAACAGATGAGTTTCACTACCCAGCGCATTCAAAACACCCGCAATTTCCACTGCAATATAGCCAGCCCCCACTACAGCAACACGTTTTGGCATCTCATCCAGTTCAAAGAAACCATCTGAATCAATGCCGTATTTCGCACCGGGAATATCAGGGCGAGCAGGACGACCACCTGTTGCAATCAAAATATGGTCAGCTGTGATCCTTTCACCATTAACCTCAACAGTATGTGCATTAATAAAACGGGCAATACCCTGAATAACATCTACCTTATTATTACCCAGTACTCGCTCATACGACTGATGAATGCGATCAATATAGGCAGTACGGCTGGCGATCAGTTTTTTCCAGTCAAAACGATTAACTATAGTATCAAACCCATAATCGGGACCATATTGATGAATAGACTCCGCAATTTGGGCGGCATGCCACATTACTTTCTTCGGTACACAGCCCACATTAACACATGTTCCGCCCAATGCTTTTGCTTCAATCAGGGCACACTTCTGCCCATACATGGCTGCACGGTTAATGGAAGCAATGCCACCACTGCCACCACCAATTGCAATATAATCGTAATGTTTTTTACTCATCTTAGGTCACTTCCGTCTAATCAATTAACTTACTGGCTAAAGTTCAACCTGGCGCTTATTATTACAAAAAGTTATCATCGGCTGTGGACGTTTCTGGCTTTTATTGCCATAGGGCACAGCTATTAAAATGATTACGCCACACTGAACTTTCACCTTATTCAGGTACAATCCACTCCACTGAGGTATGCCCTGTTCCTTCAGGAACCAGTACCTGATGAAGCCACGGCAACACAGATTTCATCTGCTGTTCTAATTTCCACGGCGGATTAATGACTATCATGCCTGATGCCGTCATACCACGCTGATCGCTATCAGGACGCACGCCAAATTCGATCTGTAAAATTTTACGGATACCTGTTGCTTCCAGTTCTTTCATCATGCGTTTGATTTTCTGGCGCAGCACAACGGGATACCACAATGCATAAGTGCCGGTTGCAAAACGCTTATATCCTTCCTGAATGCCCTGAATAACATTCTGATAATCCGATTTCAATTCATAAGAGGGATCAATCAACACAAATCCACGGCGGCTTTTTGGAGGAAGTTTTGATTTTAGCTGCTGAAAACCATCTTCCCGCAGGACACGCGCACGTTGGTCACGGGAAAATTCCGTACGTAGTAAAGGAAAATCACTGGGATGCAATTCGCTCAGATTAAGCTCATCATATTCCCGCAACAAATGACGGGCAATCAGGGGAGAACCCGGATAATAGCGCAGGAAACCATTTGGATTCAGGGCTTTCACTACGTCTATATACGCAGTCAATTCCTCAGGAATATCATCACGCTGCCAAATACGGGCAATACCTTCAAGATACTCTCCCGTACGCTCCGCATACTCTCCGGTCAATTGATGACGACCTGCGCCAGCGTGGGTATCCAGATATAAGAAAGGTTTCTCTTTTATTTTAAACGCTTCAATGATCAGGCTTTGCACCGTGTGCTTCAACACATCAGCATGATTGCCAGCATGGAAGCTGTGACGATAACTTAACATTAATTTATTTCCAATTGATTTTTAATAAGTTTTAGTTTCACATAAGGCGAATAAATCAATTTATTACCCCACGAATTACCCCACAAATCATTGCACGAGCACTAAAACACATTAAAGCATAGTAACAAAGTCAGTGCCGTTATAGCATCTTAAAAAGCGTAATGTAGGCTAAAGAGAGCGTGAAGTGTGGGGAAACGGATTACCCCACAGGGAGAAAATGAGGCCAGAGTGCTAATCAATGGGTTTAATGCGTGACCAAATTCTGTTTTTAAGTCCATTTAATTGTCATACTTGAATAAGTACCACTACTTATTTTAATATTCTGAATTAAAAATAAATTTCGATTTAATCTGATAAATTTGGGATAGCTATGCGATTTACTCATGACAAAAAAATCAGGAAATCAATAATTAAACTATTTACACTTACAGAACAAGTTACCTTACTCAAAAGTTTTGCATTAGTAAAAAATGAAACATCCGATGATTTTACCGCTTGGATAAAATGGCTGGCCTATGAAAATATGGAATCTGTAAAACGAGCCACTCTATTTTTTATTATAATCGCCATTGCATTATATATAATGACCTCCAAAACTAATTGGTTAAATTACCTTTTCTTTATCTATTTATCCGTTTCCTTTTTGAGAATATTAGAACAAGCTAAAAACATCGGTTACAGTTATTCCATAGGTATAAAACTGTTTTTGTTCGCTCTCACTAACAGAATATTTTTCAAGCCTCGATCAGAACACAATTCTAGTAAACCGATAAATAAAAAAAGAAAAAAAATCTATATAGAGAAAAACCCTAAACTAAGAAAATTAATTATAAAAACGTTCACATTTAAAGAACAATTGGCTTTAATTAGAACTTTCTCTTTTGAAAGAGAAACAACTGATGGAAATTTTCTTGCCTGGATAATAATAGATTCCGATGCTTCTTTTTCATCATCAAGAATGATGCTAATTTGTATTTTTATTCTTTTTATAGTAAGCATAATACAACAGCCTGACGCAATATATTATATCTCTCTTATTTTTCTGATAGTTATGCTACCCATTAGCCTATTAACTCCTATAATTTCAAATCACTGCATCACAGGTTATAAATTCATTACCTGCATAAAATTATCTTATTTTCAAATAAAAGTTAAACTTTCTAAATTATAGATCATTCTTATAATTAATTATGTTAAGTTAATCAGATAAATTACCTGATTAACTTATCTTGTGGCCGAAATACTATTTTCGTCTAATTGTAAATGAATGAACAATAATATACACAAGGCGGAGTTACCTAAGATACCATAATACATGCTGCTGCTTTTCTCCCCGACCAATACAGAACACAAAAAATCAAGAAATCAATATAAAGATACTTAGCCATGAGTATCAAATTATAATTACAAGTATCATTTTATCTCATGGTTGATTTCACTGAAATAGAACTATTCAATGGAAACTTTACGTACTGTCCGTTCAATAGGCTGACTGCGTTCTTCATCAGCCAGTGACTCATAACGGGCTATTTCCGTATTCAGGGCATCGGACTGACTGTGCAGTTCGTCAAACTGTTTAGCTTCATCTTTGGTCAGGGAACGTTTTTCAGTTTCGGCCTGGGTGAGCAGTGAACGCATTTGTTCGGTAAGGGTGGCCTTTTGCTGGCGTAATTCGAGTAACTTCTTCATGACATGGTTTCCGTGAACAAGAATGTTAAGACGTGAAACCAGCTCTGAAAGGGGCAGGCCGAATAATCTTTTTCTGCGTCTCGCAGACTGATTAAACGGCCTGATGGCGGCTCACGCCTGAGTGCCATCTCTTAATATATACATGAAAAATATAATAAAAAGGCCTAAACGCAGGAGATCTAAACAGATGGAAACACGAGGACGGAATATTTACAAAAATTTTCAATTACATAACTTAATGTCTTTAACATAAGTAGTCGGTGACATCCACGATATTTTATCACATGTCAAATAACCATCATTTTTTAACTTATAGCTAACATAAAAAGAGATAGGTAAGCTAATGATAAATGATACAATCATCAACTTACTTAAGTAATTAACAATCAATTTGTTAAATTTAGGTAACCTATCAAAGATAAAGAAAAAAATAGAGGCCGATAAAGAATAAAATAATAGAGGGGAAGACATAACACCTATGACAACAGTGCCAGAAAATGTTATCTCATCTTTCATTAGTATTAATGAAATAGCAGAATCAATAACGAAGCACATCATAAATGCCATAAATAATAATAGTAGTAGCACACCTAATGCTTTAAAGTATTTACTATTCACCTAATTTTTCCCATCGCATTAAAAATATATTTTGAGTCTACTTCCGGTGTTCTGGATTTTCTTTTCATTTCTTCTTTTAAAAATGCTATTACTTTTTCACTTAGCCCATATTTTTTATCAATAAAATCTAGACTATAAGCTACTACAAAACCAGTAAGCAAAACTATTCCGGCAACGGCAATAACACTACCACCTAAAGCGGCTGTAGCAATTAAAGTTGACCCTACAGCCCAAGAGGCTGTAGCGATAATAGCTGTTTTCGCCATGTCCATTGTTATGTTGCCAATAAAATCAGCCAATGTATATTCATCTTTAAATATACCTTCAATAATTCGATACCCAATAGAAAAAATAATACAAAACCTCACTCCACCAATGATGCTTGAATTAAGACCTTGCTGCCCTATTCCCATCATTAACATTTGGGGATGATTGGCACAATATCGCGTTCCTCTGATAATACGTCTAAGACCGGCATGTCCTGATATATGAATATACCTTCTTCCATTTTCTCCTACATGCTCTGCAGCTGTAATACCCAACCTCTTAAATTCTCGAATAACATCATATAATCCACGTGAATCATAGATATTTCCCGCATAGGTGGACATAGGATCTGTGACAGAAAATACATATGACATAGGATTTTTCTTCTTGCTATCTACTTCCGTGCCTCTTGCAAATGCTTCTCCGTAACTTGGGTTTTCTGCTTCCGTACCTCTTGCAAATGCTTCCCCATGACTTGGATTTTGTGGGCGGCGGGGACTGATATCTTCAATAATGCTTTTGGCTTCTGATAACGAGAGAACGATGTGATATTGGGTATTATCACTCAATACCTTTTCTAAATAGTTTGTCATAATGGTGAGACTCTTATATTTCTCATTTCTTTCCAATCCGTTAACGAAGCCCTTTTCAAAAAAATTTTCACATTACGAATAAGCTGCCACATAAATTGGCAACAATGATTGC